>NZ_JACSJU010000003.1:0-209207 GCF_018617235.1 Exiguobacterium sp. s132
GTTCCCATGCCGAACACGGAAGTTAAGCGTCTCAGCGCCGAAAGTAGTTGGGGGATCTCCCCCTGTGAGGATAGGACGTTGCCAGGCAAACGGTGGTTCTGGAGCATTCGCTCAAGGGCCGCCGTTTTTTCATATCATCGATTCAGCTTAGTGGAAGAGAGGACGTAAGAAGCAATGGCTAAGAAGATCAAAGTATATGTCGAACCAAATGAAACGGTCAGTGAATGTTTAGATCGAATCAATGAAATGGGTTATCGTCCTATACGCCGTATTGAAAAGCCCGTCTTTGAGCAAACGGGAGCCAAAGATGAACCTGTCCATTCCCATCAATCGATTTTATTTGAATGCGTCTCTAAAGAATCCTAATGCCAAGCCGTCACGCAGATTGTGTGACGGCTTTTTTATGTCTCAAAATGAATGTTCGCGTTCAAAGCATCGATCTCCAAGCGCATCCAATAAAGTTTGAGCTCGTTTTTCTATCTTTTTAGGAAGATTCTCTTTACTAAAGTATTCAAGAGCCAAACTTTCACCATCTTCCATGACGAGCGCTCCATGTACTCCTTTCGCCTGGTATAAATGAATGACACCGTATGTCTCGTCTCCGTTTGGATATTTGAAGTAACCATCTGAACCGGAAAAGACTTGGATTAATTCAAATTGCTCAGCGAGAAGTCCAGTTTCTTCTTTTAATTCTCTTGCAGCGACTTCTTCCAACGTTTCCCCGAGCTCCATCGATCCTCCTGGTAACCCCCAGTCAAGTGTATCCGATCGGAATTGCATCAGTACCTCTTGCTTTTGATTGATGACCAAAATGGTTGCTCCCACACTGATAATCGGACGATTCCCAATCACTTCCCGTAAACTTGCGATGTAACTCATCTAACTCCCCCTTTTCAATAGCATACATTACCGAAGATGATTATGCTGATAACGTCTAAAAAGCGAACGATAAATATTCAGACAATTAAAATGTTCGCAGTTTATTGACATGTTTTCAAAGAACAAGGTACGATAGGCGTGTGAGATAAGAAAAATAAATAGTGCTCCATATAATCGCAAGGAAATGGCTTGCAAGTTTCTACCTGATCACCGATTCTGATCAGACTATGGGGTGTAGCGGACGTGTATTTGTCATGCCTATACCCTAAACTGATTGTCGGTTTAGGGATTTCTTTTTGTAAGGGGGACATTGGGAATGAACGTAGCAGTTGGAGTAATCATGGGAAGTTCATCTGATTGGGAGACGATGAAACATACATGTGACGTGTTGGATGAATTACAGATTCCATATGAAAAACAAGTCGTATCAGCTCACCGTACACCAGACCTTATGTTCGAATATGCTGAAGAGGCACGAAGCAGAGGCATCCAAGTGATCGTTGCGGGTGCTGGTGGGGCAGCCCACCTTCCTGGAATGGTCGCTGCGAAAACAACACTTCCTGTCATCGGTGTCCCGGTAAAGTCGAAAGCACTCAATGGAATGGATTCGCTACTCTCCATTGTTCAGATGCCTGCAGGAGTTCCAGTAGCAACTGTTGCCATCGGAAAAGCGGGAGCAACGAATGCAGGGTTATTGGCTGCTCAAATCCTCAGCATCCACTCCACAGACATTACAAATCGACTTGATGCATTTCGTGAGAAGAAACAAGAGATGGCGATTCGAGGAACGGAGGAGTTGGTCTGATGAGAATCGGAATTTTAGGTGGAGGACAACTTGGCCGGATGATGTCTCTTAGTGCGAGTGCAATGGGATACACGACACTTTGTCTCGATCCAAACCCAAATGCACCGACTGCTCAAGTGGCAGATTCAATTGTTGCCTCATTTAATGATGTGAATGCCGCAAAAGAACTCGCTACTCGTTCAGACGTTGTGACTTATGAATTTGAGAACATCGATACGGAAATGATTGCAGCCATCGAAGAAAAATGTCCACAAGGTATGGACGTATTGAAGGCGACGCAACATCGAATTTTAGAGAAACAGATGATTGAATCAGCAGGACTACGTGTCGCACCGTATGTTTCGGTACGTACGGTTCGAGATGTACGGCAGGCATATGAGAAGCTCGGCTTACCATTTGTCATCAAAACGTGTCGCTTCGGTTATGACGGGAAAGGGCAGACGGTCATTCGGTCGGAACATGACCTTCAGACATTCGTTGAACATTTTGTCGAGCAGGAATATGTCGCCGAAGCTTGGTTGCCATTTGAAAAAGAAATTTCAGTCATTGTGACGAGAGGGTATGACGAAACGTCGACATTCCCAATCAGTGAAAACATTCATCACAACAACATCCTACATTTATCGATTGTACCGGCTCGCGTATCAAATGAGATTCAAGAGGATGCAAGACACCTCGCTCTCCAGCTTGCAGACCATATCGGCTTAATGGGAACGCTCGCTGTCGAGCTGTTCGTCATGGCGGATGGCCGTCTATATGTGAATGAGCTTGCGCCGCGTCCGCACAACTCCGGGCACTACACGATTGACGCTTGTGAAACCTCACAATTTGAACAACACATTCGAGCCGTGACCGGGATGCGCCTTGGACGGACGAGATTGACATCGCCTGTCGTCATGGTCAACCTTCTCGGCGAGCATATGCCACGACTTCATGTCAAAGCATTGCCATCGAATGTTAAACTACATCTGTATGGAAAAGATGAAGCGAAGACAGGTCGCAAAATGGGACATTTGAACGTCCTTGGTGACACGGTCGAAGAAGCGCTTCATACCATCGAACAACTGGCAATTTGGAAGGAGACCGATTTATGATTTCACGCTACACCCGCCCAGAGATGGCAAACATTTGGACTGATCAAAACAAATTCGAGGCTTGGTTAAAAGTTGAACTTTATGCCTGTGAGGCTTGGAGTGAACTCGGTATCATCCCGAAAGAAGATGTACAAGTTCTTTGGGACAAGGCATCGTTCGATGTTGATCGCATTCTAGAGATTGAACAAGAGACACGTCATGATGTGATTGCGTTCACTCGTGCCGTTTCCGAGACACTCGGAGAAGAGAAAAAGTGGGTACATTACGGATTGACGTCGACGGATGTCGTCGACACGGCACTCTCGTACTTAATCAAACAGGCGAATGATCTTTTAGAAGCCGATTTAGATCGCTTCATCGGTATTCTCGCAGAAAAAGCGAAGGCACATAAGTATGACATCATGATGGGACGTACCCATGGCGTTCACGCGGAACCGACCACGTTCGGTCTGAAGCTCGCCCTCTGGTATGAAGAGATGAAACGAAACAAAAAACGCTTCATGGCAGCTCGCGAAACGATTGAATTCGGGAAGATGAGCGGAGCGGTTGGGACGTTTGCGAATATCGACCCGTTCATCGAGTCATACGTCTGTGACAAGCTCGGTATCCAAGCTGCACCGATTTCGACACAGACACTCCAACGTGACCGTCATGCCGAGTACATGTCAACACTCGCATTGATTGCCACATCGATTGAAAAGATGGCAACCGAGATTCGTGGACTTCAAAAAACAGAGACACGCGAAGTGGAAGAGTTCTTTGCGAAAGGACAAAAAGGGTCTTCTGCGATGCCGCATAAACGTAATCCAATCGGTTCTGAAAATATGACGGGTCTTGCACGCGTCATTCGCGGTCATATGATGACAGCATACGAGAATGTCCCACTCTGGCATGAACGTGACATCTCGCACTCATCAGCAGAACGAATCATCATTCCGGATGCGACGATTCTCCTCAACTACATGTTGAACCGTTTCGGTAACATCGTGAAGAACTTGACGGTCTTCCCGGACAACATGCGCCGCAATATGGACCGTACGTTCGGGATCATCTTCTCGCAACGGATCTTACTCGGTCTCATCGAGAAGGGCTGGTCACGTGAAGCAGCATACGACGCGGTTCAACCGAAAGCGATGCAGGCATGGGAAGAAGAGACGATGTTCCGTACATTGATTGAAGAGGACAAAGAGATGGGCGCACTCTTTACGAGTGAAGAGCTCGATGAGTTGTTCGACCCGCGTTATCACGTACGCCGTGTCGATACGATTTTTGAACGCTGTGGTTTGTAATCGTTGAGGGGCGACAAGCCCCTCTCACTTTTAAGGGGGAACGGTTCAGATGAAAGCAATTTATGAGGGCAAGGCGAAGGCGTTATTTGAGACAGAAGAAGCGGGTGTGCTTCGTGTGTACTATAAAGACGATGCGACAGCATTCAATGGAGAAAAGAAAGAGTCGATTGATGGGAAGGGGATTTTAAACAATGCCATCACGACCCAGTTGTTCGAATTGATGCATGACAACAAGATTCCGACGCACTTTATCAAACAAATCTCAGACCGGGAACAGTTGGTCCGCCGTGTCGACATCATTCCGTTAGAAGTGGTCGTCCGCAACGTCGCGGCCGGTAGTCTGGCGAAACGTCTCGGTTGGGAAGAAGGAAAACCGCTCCTCGCACCGATTGTCGAGTTTTATTATAAGGACGATGCGCTTGGGGACCCACTCCTCACGGAGGATCATATCCGATTATTGCAAGTTGCTACACACAAAGAAGTCGAAACATTGCGACAACTCGGGCTTTGGGTAAACGATGTCTTGCTCGATTTCTTTGGTCAACACGGCATCGACGTGATCGATTTCAAACTAGAGTTTGGAAAAGTGGATGGGACGATCATCTTGGCGGATGAAATCTCACCGGATACGTGCCGCCTTTGGGACAAAGAAACGAAACAAAAGCTTGATAAAGATGTATTCCGTCGCGATTTAGGTTCTTTGACTGAGACGTATGGACAATTGTTAACACGCATAGGGGGAAACGGACAATGAAAAAAGTAAACGTGTATGTGACATTACGTGAAAGTGTACTCGACCCACAAGGAGTTGCCGTAAAAGGCGGGCTCGAACATCTCGGATTCGCTGGAGTTGAATCGGTGCGCATCGGGAAAGTGATCGAGCTTCAAGTAGCGGACGACACGACAGAAAACATGGTCAAAGAGATGTGTGAGAAGTTACTCGTCAATACGGTCATTGAGAATTATGAAATCGAGATGGGGGTACTCGCATGAAGTTTGCGGTCATCGTCTTTCCAGGATCAAACTGTGACCTCGACATGTACCACGCGGTAAAAGATGTGCTCGGGGAAGAAGCGGAATACGTGTTCCATACAGAGACTTCACTTGAAGGATTCGATGGGGTCCTCTTACCAGGCGGTTTCTCATACGGAGACTACTTGCGCTGCGGGTCAATCGCCCAGTTTTCACCAATCATGGCTGAAGTGAAGCGTTTCGCGGAAGAAGGACGCCCGGTACTCGGGGTATGTAACGGATTCCAAGTGCTCGTCGAAGCGGGACTCCTTCCAGGCGTATTGATGCGAAACCGCGATTTGAAATTCATGTGTAAGACCGTCGACCTCGTCGTCGAAAACAACGAGACGATGTTCACAAGTGAGTACGCGGCACAGGAAACGATTCGCGTGCCAATCGCACACGGTGAGGGCAACTACTACTGTGATGATGCGACACTTGCGGCATTGAAGGCAAATGGCCAGATTGCGTTCACCTATAAAGAGAACCCGAACGGATCGGTCGAAAACATCGCCGGCATCACGAACGAGGCAGGGAACGTACTCGGCATGATGCCACACCCGGAGCGTGCGGTCGAAGCGTTGCTCGGTGGGGAAGACGGTAAACGGTTATTCACGTCAATCGTAAAATGGGGGGCACGACATGTTACTTACAACTGAACCGACAGCTACACAAATCCGTGATGAACGGATCTATGCCATGATGGGATTATCGGACGACGAATACGCGCTCGTCGTCTCACTGCTTGGCCGGGAACCGAATTATACAGAGATCGGTCTCTTCTCGGTCATGTGGTCTGAACACTGTTCGTACAAAAACTCGAAACCGGTGCTCCGGAAGTTTCCGACAACCGGCAAGCACGTCTTACAAGGACCGGGAGAAGGGGCTGGAATCGTCGACATCGGAGACGGCCAAGCCGTCGCCTTTAAAATCGAGAGTCATAACCATCCATCCGCGATCGAGCCTTATCAAGGAGCGGCGACTGGGGTTGGCGGAATCATCCGTGACATCTTCTCGATGGGCGCCCGTCCGATTGCTTTATTGAACTCACTCCGTTTCGGAGATTTGAACGAATCACGTGTGAAACATTTATTCGGTCATGTCGTATCCGGCATCGCTGGATACGGGAACTGTGTCGGCATCCCGACTGTCGGTGGGGAAGTCGCCTTTGACCCGGCTTACTCAGGAAACCCACTCGTCAACGCAATGTGCGTCGGCTTCATCCGTCATGAAGACATTCAAAAAGGAATCGCGGAAGGTGTAGGGAACTCGGTCATGTACGTCGGAGCAACGACAGGACGTGACGGAATCCATGGTGCCACGTTCGCTTCTGAAGAACTCGGGGAAGACGCGGACGAGAAACGTCCAGCCGTCCAAGTCGGAGACCCGTTCATGGAGAAGCTCTTGATCGAAGCGTGTCTCGAAGTCATCAAGCACCCGGCGCTCGTCGGGATTCAAGACATGGGCGCAGCCGGATTGACGTCATCGTCAGCAGAGATGGCATCGAAAGCAGGGATGGGAATCGAGATGAATCTAGACCTCGTCCCACAACGTGAGACAGGCATGACACCTTACGAGATGATGCTATCGGAATCGCAAGAGCGGATGCTTCTCGTCGTCAAAGCTGGACATGAAGACGAAATCGAAGCAATCGTCACGAAGTGGGGACTTCATGCAGTCAAAGTCGGAGAAGTCATTGAAGAAAAAGTACTTCGTCTCGTTCATCAAGGTGAAGTCGCGGCGGAAGTACCGGTCGATGCACTCGCCGAAGACGCTCCTGTCTATCATAAACCGTCTAAAGTCCCGGCATATTACGAAGCATTCCAAGCGATGGAGCCGGTCACACCAGTTGTCGAAGATGTGATGGCGACATGGAAAGACGTCCTTGCGATGCCGAGCATCGCCTCGAAACGTTGGGTGTATGAGCAATATGACCATATGGTACAAACGTCGACAGTCGTCGCACCGGGTAGTGATGCCGCAGTCATTCGCATTCGTGAGACGGAGAAGTCGCTCGCGATGACGACGGACTGCAACGCAAAATATGTCTATCTCGATCCACGTGTCGGTGGAGCCATCGCTGTCGCGGAGGCGGCGCGAAACATCGTCGCAAGTGGTGCAGAACCACTCGCTTTGACGGACTGCCTCAATTTCGGGAGCCCGGATAAACCGGAAGGGTTCTGGCAGCTCGATCAAGCCGTCGAAGGAATGGCAGAAGCGTGTCGTACGCTTGATACGCCGGTCATCGGTGGGAACGTATCGCTGTATAACGAATCGAACGGACAATCCATCTACCCGACACCGGTCGTTGGAATGGTCGGACTCATCGAAAAACCAGAACATATTACGACATCGTTTGCGAAACAAGCGGGGGACGTCGTCTTCTTACTCGGTGAGACAAAAGCAGAATTTGGCGGAAGTGCCCTTCAAATGTTGCAAGACGGAAAAGTGAGCGGTCATGCACCGACACTCGACCTTGAAGAAGAACGTCAGACACAGAAGGTATTGCTTCACGCCATCCGTGAAGGTCTGGTCACGGCGGCACACGACGTGTCAGAAGGTGGTCTTGCGGCAGCGTTACCGGAACTGGTCTTTGGAACAGGGTTCGGCATGCACGTGACGATCGACACAGACCTTGTGACGGCACTATTTAGTGAATCCCAGTCACGTTTCCTCGTGACAGTAGACAAGGCACATGCCGAGTCATTCGCGCGCATGACGAACGGGACAGCAATCGGGACAGTGACAGAAGCCCCGACCCTTGTCGTTCGCGCAAGCGACCGCTTGATTGAAATGGACGTGAAAGAGTTGGAACGTGTATGGGAAGGAGCTATTCCATGTTATATGACATCCGAGGCATGAACGAGGAGTGCGGCGTCTTCGGTGTGTTCGGTCACATCGAAGCCTCACACCTTGCCTATTACGGACTGCACAGCTTGCAACACCGTGGCCAAGAAGGAACGGGGATCGTCACGGCAGACGGAGAACGTCTCCATGCGAAACGAGGACTCGGTCTCGTTACCGAGGTGTTCGATGAGACGTCACTCGACACACTCACGGGGAATCATGCGATTGGGCATGTCCGCTACTCAACGGCAGGCGGCAATACGTTAGAGAACGTTCAACCGCTCCATTTCAAGTCGTTGACTGGGGATTTGGCGATGGCGCATAACGGAAACCTCGTGAATGCGAACGAATTGAAACATATGCTCGAAGCGGAAGGCGCGATCTTCCAGACGACGTCCGACACGGAAGTCGTGGCTCACCTCATCAAGCGAAGTCGCGGCAATTCGTTGAAAGAACGAATCGCCGACAGCTTGGCTCGTCTCGTAGGGGCATTCGCTTTCCTATTCTTGACGGAAGATGCACTGTACGTCGGTGTCGACGTGCATGGGTTACGTCCATTGTCACTTGGACAAACCGAAGACGGGGCTTACGTGTTCGCTTCGGAAACGTGTGCGTTTGACGTCGTGGGGGCGACGTACGTACGAGATGTTGAACCAGGAGAATTGCTCATGGTCACGAATGAAGGGATCACGTCGGAGCGATTCAGTGAAGCGGCAGTCCGTGCCATGTGTTCAATGGAATACATCTACTTCTCACGACCGGACTCTATCATCGATGGCATCAACGTGCATACGGCACGTAAGGCCATGGGGAAAAAGATGTTTGAAGAAGCACCGGTCGAAGCAGATGTCGTGACAGGTGTGCCGGATTCAAGTATTTCCGCGGCAATCGGTTACGCTGAGGCGAGCGGAATCCCATACGAAATGGGACTCATTAAAAATCGTTACGTCGGACGTACGTTCATTCAACCGTCTCAGGAATTACGGGAGCGCGGCGTGAAGATGAAGTTATCAGCGTTACGCGGTGTCGTAAACGGGAAACGCGTCATCATGGTCGATGATTCCATCGTCCGAGGAACGACGAGTCGTCGAATCGTTTCGTTACTCCGGGAGGCAGGCGCGACGGAAGTGCATGTGCGCATCACGTCACCACCGATCAAACATCCGTGTTACTACGGAATCGATACATCGACCAAGGAAGAGTTAATTGCGGCAACCAAATCCGTTGAAGAAATCAGAGAAGAGATTGGTGCCGATTCACTAGCGTTCCTCACATTGGATGGAACGGTCGAAGCCATCGATCGTCCATTTGAAGGAGCACTACGCGGGCAGTGTGCTGCATGCTTCACGGGACTTTATCCGACTGAACTTGCAGAACTCGTGACAGAGACAAAGGCTTAAGGGGGAAATGCAATGAGCGTTCGTTATGAACAAGCGGGTGTGAATTTAGAAGCAGGGTACGAGGCCGTATCCCGTATGAAACGTCATGTTGCTCGGACAATGCGTCCGGAAGTGATGACAGGACTCGGTAGTTTCGGAGCGATGATTGATCTCGGTTCGATGAACATGAAACACCCGATTCTCGTGAGCGGGACCGACGGGGTCGGGACGAAACTGAAATTGGCGTTCGCGCTCGACCAGCATGACACGATTGGAATCGACTGCGTCGCCATGTGCGTCAACGATTGTCTCGTGCATGGGGCAGAACCGCTCTATTTCCTCGACTATATTGCGACCGGAAAAGCAGAACCGGCTAAACTTGAGCGAATCGTCGCCGGTGTTGCGGAAGGATGTGTCCAAGCCGGCTGCGCCCTCGTCGGTGGCGAAACCGCTGAAATGCCGGGGATGTATCCGGATGGCGAATATGATATTGCTGGATTTGCGGTCGGTGTCGTGGAGAAAGAAAACTTGCTCGACGGTTCGACGATTCAGGATGGAGACGTTGTGCTCGGACTTGCATCTTCAGGCGTCCACTCGAATGGGTTCTCGCTTGTACGTCATATTGTTGAATCACAAGGTCTTCATTATACGGATGAGATTGCGATGCTCGATACGACACTCGGGAACGCCTTGCTGTTGCCGACACGGATTTATGCCGAAGCGGCGAAAGCGGCGATTTCGACAGGGAAGGTTCAAGGGATGGCACACATCACAGGTGGTGGCTTCTATGAGAATGTCCCTCGCATGTTGCCAGAAGGTCTCGGCATCACGTTCGATGCCTCGAGTTGGCCGAGTCTTCCTGTATTCGACTGGCTCGAACAAGTCGGGAACATCTCGAAGCAAGAAATGTTCAACGTCTTCAATATGGGGATTGGTTATATGATCACGGTACGTCCTGAAGACGTGGAACTCGTCGAAGCGGCGCTTGAACGTGTCGGGGAGACCGCGCACCGAATCGGGAAAGTCGAGAGTCGTCCAGGCATCCGGATCTCAGGAGTGGACCAATGAAACGATTTGCTATCTTTGCGTCAGGATCGGGAAGTAACGCCGAAGCGATTTGGCAAGCAATCACCGATGGTCATTTGTCTGCTGAATGTGTGTTGCTCGTGACGGACAAACCAGAAGCTGCTGTTCTCGATCGAGCGGAGCGTCACGGGATTCCGAATTTTTCGTTTACACCGAAGGCGTACGCGTCAAAAGAAGAGTTCGAGGAAGAAATTCTCGTCCTTCTCCGTACGCTTCGTGTAGACTATATCGTGTTGGCGGGGTATATGCGCTTGATCGGAAATGTGTTACTATCCGCATATCCGAACCGTATTCTAAACATTCATCCATCGCTTTTACCCGCTTTTCCAGGTAAAGACGCGATCGGACAGGCGCTTGACGCCAACGTACCGACGAGTGGTGTAACCGTTCATTATGTGGATGCGGGGATGGACACGGGTCCGATCATCGCACAGGCGTCCGTCGAGATTGAAGGGTGTGACCGCACCGAGGCGACACGTCGTATTCAGACGATCGAGCACCAACTGTATCCGCGCGTATTACAACAAGTGTTGAATCAACAGGAGGTTTTCAAGTGAGAGCATTATTAAGTGTTTCTGATAAAACGGGAATTGTCGAACTCGCAACCGTCTTGCATGAGGCGGGCATCGAGCTCATCTCAACAGGTGGGACCGAGGCGGCGCTTCAACAGGCAGGATTACCAGTCAAAAACATTTCAGAAGTGACATCGTTCCCTGAAATGTTAGACGGCCGTGTCAAAACGTTGCACCCACTCGTTCACGGGGGATTGCTCGGACGTCGCGACCTTGATACGCATGTCGCACAAATGAAAAATCATCACATCGAACCAATCGATTATGTGGTCGTCAATCTGTATCCGTTCAAAGAGACGATTGCAAAAGAAAATACGACATACGAAGAAGCGATTGAAAACATTGATATCGGTGGACCGAGCATGTTGCGTTCAGCTGCGAAAAACCATGCGAGTGTCACCGTCGTCGTGGACCCGAGTGATTACACACTCGTCGCTGATGAAGTACGTGGAGGTGGTACATCGTTTGAAACACGTCAACGTCTCGCGACGAAAGCGTTCCGACATACGGCTGCCTATGACGCATTAATTGCCGACTACTTAGGTCGTCAAATCGGCGAAACGTTCCCAGAGCAGTTGACGGTCACGTATGAAAAGGTTCAAGACCTTCGTTATGGAGAGAACCCACACCAACAAGCGGCGTTTTATAAGACACCGTTATATGACGGGATGACACTTGCGAATGCGACACAGCTTCACGGGAAAGAGCTCTCGTATAACAATATTCAAGATACGAATGCAGCACTTGAAGCACTCAGTGAATTGACTGAGCCGGCGGCAGTCGTTGTCAAGCATATGAACCCATGCGGCGTTGCAGTCGGACGGACGATTTCTCAAGCGTTCGAACGTGCCCATGCGGCCGACCCGGTCTCTATCTTTGGTGGAATCGTCGCCTTAAACCGTGAAGTCGATCTCGAAACGGCGGATGCCCTTCGCAACATCTTTTTAGAGATCATCATTGCTCCATCCTTTAGTGAGGCAGCACTTGACCGATTGAAAGAGAAAAAGAATCTTCGTTTGTTGACGTTAGATATGGGACAGATGACAGGCATGCGCCTCACGGCTGTCGCGGGAGGATTGCTCGTACAAGACGGGGATGACATGACACTCGATGATGCCTCATGCCAAATCGTGACGGATCGTCGTCCGACAGCATCAGAATGGGAAGACTTGAAACTTGCATGGCGTGTCGTCAAGCATGTCAAATCGAACGCTATCGTCGTCGCAAAAGACGAAACGACGATTGGAATCGGTGCCGGACAGATGAACCGCGTCGGTGCAGCAAAAATCGCTTTCGAACAAGCTGGAGAACGCGCGACAGGCGCGGCTCTCGGAAGTGATGCCTTCTTCCCGATGGCAGATACGGTCGAAGCGGCAGCGGCAGCGGGAATCACGGCCATCATCCAACCGGGTGGGTCGATTCGCGATGCCGAATCGATTGAAGCGGCAAATCGCCATGGTATCACGATGGTATTCACATCAGTCAGACATTTCAAACACTGAGAGGGGTTTGCGTCATGAACGTATTGGTCATCGGTCGAGGAGGACGCGAGCATGCGCTCGCGTGGAAGTTGAAACAAGACGGGCATCACGTCTTCGTTGCACCGGGCAACGACTTCATGGAAGGGATGACGTGTGTGTCGATCCATGAAACAGACGTGGAGGCGCTCGCCCATTTCGCAGAAGAGAACGAGATCGAATGGACGATTGTCGGACCGGAGTCGTCACTCATGGCAGGAGTCGTGGATACGTTCCGTGCCAAAGGACTGAACATCTTTGGACCGACGAAAGCGGCTGCCTTACTCGAAGGAAGCAAGGCGTTCGCAAAGGAAGTCATGATGGAAGCCGGGATTCCGACAGCGGCATACGAGGCGTTCACAGAAGCGGAATCGGCGCTTGCCTATATCGAGAAGCTAGGGGCACCACTCGTCGTCAAGGCGGACGGATTGGCTGCCGGTAAAGGCGTCACGGTTGCATTTACGGTCGAAGAGGCGGAAGCTGCCGTACGTGATATTTTCACGACGGATAAATTTGGGCAACAGTCACAAGTCGTCATCGAAGAGTTCCTCGATGGGGAAGAGTTTTCGCTCATGGCGTTCGTCTCGGGAGAGCGTGTCATTCCGATGATCACCTCGCAAGATCATAAACGTGCCTATGACGGCGACAGGGGACCGAACACGGGTGGTATGGGCGCTTATAGCCCGATGCCACATCTTTCAAAGGACGTGTATGAGGAATCGGTGAAGACCGTATTAGAACCACTCGCGCAGACGATGGTCAAACGAGGTACTCCATTTGAAGGATTCTTGTACGCCGGTCTCATCTTGACGGCGAATGGACCAAAAGTCATCGAATTCAATGCACGCTTCGGTGACCCGGAAACGGAGGTCATTCTACCGAACTTGAAAACGCCGCTCCTTGACATGATTGAAGCGGTCGTTCGTCAAGAACCGTATCTGATTGAATGGGTCGATGGATATACGATGGGGGTCGTCATTGCGGCCGAAGGGTATCCGGACCGACCGATCACGGGCCAGGTGTTATCAGGATTTGAGTCGCTTCCGAAAGATGTGCTGGTCTTCCATGCCGGCACGACAAAGAAGGGCGATCAAGTCGTAGGGAGCGGAGGTCGTCTACTTGTTGTGACGGCGACGAAGCCGACACTGCTTGAGGCGAAAACGGCTGTGTATGCGGCGATTTCACAACTCGATTTACCTGAGACGTTCCACCGAACGGATATCGGGTCACGGGCGTTCACGCAGATTATTTGAAGGATGGGTCAACCCATCCTTTTTTTCATGCGAAAAAAAGGAAATGCCGATATCCTGTTCTACAATAATAATAAAGTAGCTGGAAGAAGGAGGGTGGTCGGCCTGCGTGTTCAAACAAAATTATTTATTGCGATAGCCGTGAACATTGTATTCTTCATCGGTGTTATTTTATTCGTCATCAAACCGTATTTTGTAGAGAAAAGTATTGAGCAGGACAGGGCGATGACCCGTGATCAAATCGAAAGTGTGTCAGAAGTGTTCGCCAATCACCGACTCATGCTCGAACGAATTCTTGTAGATTGGTCAGTCTGGACGAACGCCTATGATTTTGTTCAAAATCAGAATGAAACATTCATTGAAAATAACATGGGGGAAGAGACACTCGAAAACTTGGGGGTCGGCGCAATGATTTTCCTCGACCGTGATCGAGAGGTCGTCTACTCGGAGTTTACTCAATTTTATGAATTAGATCGTGAAGAGGACAAAGAGACATTCACGAACGACTTGATCCGTTACGTCAACTCGTCAGGAATCAAACAAAGTGCGGTGTATGGCACCGATTTCGGTCCGGTCGTCTTCATGAGTCATCCGATTGTGAGAAGTGATGGGACAGGAAAGCCGGGTGGGACGCTCGTGATCATTCAAAAAATCGGTCCAGACTTCATGGCCGCGATGAGTGCCCAAGCAAAAACGAAATTATCGATCAGTCCTCTTTCACACCGGCAGTTGACGGTCGATGAAGACAATCAATTTGCACGTGTCTCGTTACCGCTTCAATCCGTCTATCAAGATGCGAACTGGGAACTCAACTTCTCGGTGAAGCGAACGTACTATACCAATACACAGACCATGTTAGAAACGGGGATGCTAGGGCTGCTTGTGCTCGGTCTTGGTCTATTGTTGACACTGTTTTGGTCGGTGAATCAAATTGTCACGAAACGATTGATGGGCATCGTCAACGAACTCAAATGGATCACGAAAGAACGGAATAGTCGGTTACGGATTCAGTTGCATCCAAATCAACAAGACGAGATTGAAGAGATGGCGATCAGCATGAACGAGGTGCTCGATGCACTCGAACAGACACAAAAAGAATCGTTGACGCGTGCCTTCCGAGATTCTTTGACCCGTCTTCCGAACCGTTTGGCGGTCGAAGAGATGTTCGTGAGCTTACCGGAAACGACCCGGTCGATTGGAGTGATGGGAATCGATCTCGACAACTTCCGACGGATCAACGATCAATTTGGTCAGCGTACAGGAGATGCGATGCTGACGTTCTTTGCCTCTCGTTTGATGTTTTATAGAGAGGATGGATTCGTTGCAAGAATCGGAGCGGACGAGTTCATCTTGATTCATTCGGAATGGACGACCGAGGAGCTCATGATTATCGCGAATCAATTAGTGAAAGATTTGCGCGAATGGGGTTTGAAGCAAGGGATGAACCATTTGACCTTGAGTATCGGCATCGACGAATTGACAGGACCGACGCATCATTCCTATGAGGTGATGATGGCGCGACTCGATGTCGTCTTACACGAAGCCAAAGCATCCGGGAAAAATCAGATTCTTTCCTATCATGAGATTGAAGATGGGAGTCACTACTTGCAAGCGCTCGAGATGGAACGTGATTTACGTCATGCGTTGCGTCATGATGAGTTCGAACTCTATTACCAACCAATCGTCTCTCCGCAGCCGTTTCAAGTAAGAGGAGTCGAGGCGTTGATTCGCTGGCACCATCCACAGAAAGGGTTCGTTTCTCCCGGCGTGTTCATTCCGGTTGCGGAGCAACTCGGGCTCATCTCAGATGTGGGACGCTGGGTGCTTGTGCGCGCCATCACCGAGATTCAAGAGTACGCAGAGCGGTTTGATTTATTTTTATCCATTAACGTCTCGAAACGTCAGATTTTAGACGGCTCGTTTTTAGAAGCGTTGGAGGAGACGCTCGCTAAGACAGGATTTCCCCCACACCGGTTGCATGTGGAAATCACAGAGAGTGAAGTCGGTGGGAATGTGTATGAACTTCAACAGTTCATTCAAGCGTTAAAGGCCATCGGGGTCAAAATATCACTCGATGACTTCGGTGTTGGGACATCGTCACTTTCATACCTGCAATCCCTGCGTCTCGACATCGTTAAAATCGATCAGAACTTCGTGAAAGGGATTCCGGAGAATAAGTTTGACCGCGCGCTGTTAGAAGGGCTGTATCAAACTTTCCAAACGCTTGGACTCGAGATCGTCACGGAAGGGGTCGAGCGACCGGAACAGCTTGCGTTCGTATTAGAATATAGTGGTTCGCTCATTCAAGGTTATCATTACAGTAAACCGATTCCGGTCGATCAATTGCACCTGTACTTACGAAAAACGGTCATGACTCAAATTTGATGTAGGCGACTCTTCACAGGGAGAGTCGTCTTTTTTTGTGAAAAATATATGTGAAATTTGTTACAATAGGGAACATAACTTGCGACCCATTCAGAGAAAAGGTAAACTTGAAACAGGGAAAGAAAACGCTTTCAAAACTATTTTTTAATAGCTTTGCAAGGGAAAAGGGAGGATTGGGTTCGATGCCAACAAAAAGAACGGCGCGGGCACCGTGGTCTAAAGTGATGATTCGTTCACAACTTGAAGTCGTGGATCGATTGCGACCACCTTCGCTCGTCTTACAAAACGCAACGTATTTGAACGTTTATGTAAAACAATGGAGAACCGCAAATATTTGGATTGAGGGAGATCGGATCGTGTATGTCGGTCCAGACTTACCAGAATCAGCGGTCGAAACGGTCGATGTGACAGGAAAGTATATTGTACCTGGGTATATCGAGCCTCACGCTCATCCGTTTCAATTATACAATCCGGCGACGTTGTCAAAATATGCAGGAGAGCGTGGAACGACGACGCTCGTCAATGACAACATGCTGCTTTTTTTACAAGAGAAAGAGCAAGCGTTTGCGCAGCTCGATGCGATTCAGCAATTACCGACGAGTACGTATTGGTGGGCACGATTGGATACGCAAACGGAGCTGGACCGAGAGAGCGTGGCTGTCGACTCGGAACGCGTTCATGAGTGGTTTAACCATCCGGACGTCGTCATGGCAGGTGAATTGACGGCATGGCCACGCGCCTTGAAGGGCGATGATGAGATGCTTCAGTGGATGCTTGACGCCGAGACGTGCGGTTTGCCGGTCGAGGGACATTTTCCGGGGGCGTCGCCGAAGACATTGACTAAAATGGCGTTGATGGGAGTACACAGCGACCATGAGGCGATGACGGCGGAAGAGGCGTTCAATCGATTGGAACTAGGTTATACGACGACGCTTCGACATTCCTCGATTCGTCCGGACCTGCCGGAGATGATTCGTGACCTATTGGCGAATGGATTGACGGCGTTCGACCATCTCATGGTGACGACGGACGGTTCGACACCGGGCTTTTATGAGGACGGCATGCAGGATGCTCTCGTCCGCATTTTGATCGAAGCGGGATTACCGGCCATCGAAGCCTACCGGATTGTCTCTCATAACGTGGCTCGTCATTTTGACCTCGATCATATTTTAGGTGCAATTGCGCCAGGCCGCATCGCGCATTTGAACATTCTAGATGCCATCGAGGAACCGCGTCCGACGGCCGTTATCGCGAAAGGGCAATGGATTTATCGTGATGGGGTATCGCTTTTCCCGAACGAATTAGTGGAAGCAGTCCTCGACATGATGCCGTCGACAGACGTTTCAATCGAGCTTACGCCACAAGACTTGTCCTTCAGCATGCCGGTCGGACTCGACATGATCAACTCGGTCATCATGAAGCTGTTTAAAATTACGCATGACACGGGTCAAGATGAATTACCGCGTGATGGAGACGAATCGTTTCTCATGTTGCTTGATAAAGAAGGGAAATGGCGATTGAACACAGTCCTGAAAGGATTCGCTCGAGATTTTGGTGGACTTGTCAGTTCGTACTCGATCAGTGGGGACTACTTGATTCTAGGAAAATGTAAACAAGATATGTTACTGGCGTTCAAACGAATGAACGAACTTGGAGGCGGGATTGTCCTCGTAGACAAGGGCGAAATTGTTGCGGAGATTCCGTTGCCACTCTGTGGGATGACGTCGACGGAGCCACTTGAAGTGCTCATCGGTCAAGAGAAACAGCTGCGA
Organism: Exiguobacterium sp. s132; assembly: GCF_018617235.1. Taxonomy (GTDB): domain Bacteria; phylum Bacillota; class Bacilli; order Exiguobacteriales; family Exiguobacteriaceae; genus Exiguobacterium; species Exiguobacterium profundum. The sequence continues at coordinate 17,887 of NZ_JACSJU010000003.1, forward strand.
GACGAGCTCATGGCGAGGGGCTATCAGTTCGAAGACCCGATCTATACATTACTATTTTTAGCGTCTACCCATTTGCCGTATGTTCGGGCGACACCTCTCGGCATTTACGAAGTCATGAAGAAACAAGTACTATTTCCTGCGATTTTGCGATGAATAGTTGAGTCCAAGGCGCCCCTGCTTTAGAATGATAAAGAAGTATGAGTAGAGAGGATGCTTGCGGATGCAACTCGATAAATTACGAGGTCGAGAGCTTGATCAATTGTTTGAAGCGATTTTGAAGCTCGAGACACTCGAAGACTGTTATCAATTATTCGAAGATTTAGCGACTGTTAATGAAATTCAAGCACTTGCGCAACGACTTGAAGTGGCGCGGCAAATTCGTGAAGGAAACACGTATCATAAAATTGAGGATGCGACAGGCGCCTCAACGGCCACGATTTCACGTGTGAAGCGATGCTTGAACTATGGGACAGGCGGATACGATCTCGCTCTTGAACGTCTACAACAAACAAAAGGTGACTCGTAAGAGTCATCTTGTTTTTGATGGAGGGGAGGGGCGAGATGCAACAGAAATTCATGAAACAGAACTTACAATTGTTCTTTCGAAATTTAACACCGGTTCAAACACTCGTATTAATTTATAGTGCGGCAGCGATTTTATCAGTTTTGCTTCTCGCCTTACCAATCGCCCACAAGCCCGGAGTGACGATCACATTTACCGATCTTGTCTTCTTTGCGGTGAGCTGTGTCAGTGTCACCGGTCTGACACCGATTGTAGTCACCGATACTTTCTCCACGTTCGGCTTATTTATCATCCTGTTCATCGTCCAAGTGAGCGGTGTCGGATTGATCAGTTTGCACGTCATCATGTGGATCTTACTTGGGAAACGAATTGGGTTTAGGGAAAGACAACTGATTTTACGCGACCAAAACCAGACGTCGATGTCTGGTATCGTCAAATACATCACGGAAATCGTCATCACCGTAATCGCCATTGAAGCGGTCGGTGCCGTCTTGCTCGGGGTCCATTACTTAAGTTATTTTGATACCGCCGGAGAAGCCTTCTTGCAAGGATTGTTCGGGTCGGTCAGTGCGACGACGAATGCCGGGTTTGACATTACGGGAAGTTCGCTCGCACCATTCCGTGAGGACCCGTTCGTCATCTTTACACAAATCGCGCTCATGACCGGTGGTGCCATCGGATTCCCAGTGCTTGTAGAAATTCGAACGTACTTGGTGAGCCGAATCACTCGAAAACGTCATACGTTCCCAAGTCGATTCTCTTTGTTCACGAAATTGACGGTTTCGACCTTCTTTATTTTGATTGCCGTCGGTACGGTCGGCTTGTTCATCTTTGAATACAACAATGCCTTTAAAGACTTGCCGCTTTGGTTGGCACTTTCGGATTCGTTGTTCCAATCCGTGACGACACGAAATGGTGGTCTATCGACGGTAGATGTCAATTTGTTCTCTGAAGCGAGCATGTTGCTTCTGTCCATCCTTATGTTCATCGGGGCGTCTCCATCGTCTGTCGGTGGGGGGATTCGGACGACAACGTTTGCTGTAGCCGTTCTCGCTGTCATCGCCTTCATTCGCGGGGACTCGTCCATCAAAATTTTCGGTCGTGAAATCGTCCTTGAAGATATTTGGAAAGCGTTCGTTATCATTACGGTCTCGCTTGCCGTGTTACTATCAGGTGTCATGGTCATGGCTTATTTTGAGGATGCTTCGTTGACACGAATCTTATTCGAGGCGTGTTCTGCGTTCGGGACGACGGGCCTATCCGTCGGATTGTCCTCCGAATTTAGTAACGTTGGAAAATGGGTGTTGACGATTCTCATGTTCATCGGTCGGATCGGCGTCATCGCCTTCATTCTCATCCTGCAACGGAGACAACCGAAGCGGATGTATAACTATCCGAAAGAATCAATCATCTTAGGATAAGGAGATTGTCATATGAAAGCATTTTGGATCAACTTCGGATACGTCTTTATTGTTCCGGTTCTTCCGTTTATCGCCATCGTCAATGGAACGGCGCTCTGTTCACCGGACTCGCCGCTCCTTGACATACCGGTGCTCGGATTCTTTTTAGCGAATCCGCTCTGGTTCGTCCCCGTTTACGGTCTATTCGCCTTGCTTGTTGCGAAATGGTTGACGGATCGGGAACGGAATCGTACGGTACGTTCGTGACTTGCTTCGGCAAGTCTTTTTTTGTTGGGGAGATGCACGGGAGGAAAAAAATCGATACACTAGAGAAGGATTCGATAGGAGGGAATGAGTTGGAATTTCAGACGTGGCGACATGTGTTTAAACTAGATCCGAATAAGGAACTCACAGATGAGGCGCTCGAGGCCCTCATCCATTCTGGGACCGACGCCTTTTTGATTGGAGGAACGGATGGGGTTGATGCAGAGAATACATTTGCGCTATATGCTAGAGTCCGAGATGCCGGGATTCCAATCGCACTTGAGATTAGTCATCCTAGTCAAGTCATCCACGGATTCAATCATTACTTCGTGCCCACCGTGCTGAATGCGGGAACTCCGGAATGGATCATTGGACATCATGCTCGTGCGTTTGAACGATACGGCCATTTCTTTGATGACCGTCTTGTAACGGCTCAAGGGTATCTCGTCTTGAACCCGGACGCGAAAGTCGCTGACGTGACGGAAGCACGATGCGATTTGACGATCGAAGAGTCCGTGGCATACGCGGAAGTTGGACATCACTTGTTCCGTCTTCCCTCGCTCTATATCGAATATAGTGGACGACTCGGGAATCCTGATGTCGTCAAAGAGATTCGTTTGGCGTTACCTGATGCACATCTCTTTTACGGTGGTGGCATCGAGGGAGAAGAGACGGCACGATTAATGGGTGCACATGTCGACACGATTGTTGTCGGCAATATCATTTATGAAGACTTAGCTGGAGCACTTGCGACTGTACGAGCACTCCGATAAAATAAGAACAAACGTTTGGAACAAGGAAGGAAACAATTATGTATAATCTTAGCGAAGAATTAGTCAAAGGGATGAACCCGGAACAAGCAGAAGCGGTGAAGCATACGGATGGCCCGCTGTTGATTATGGCGGGTGCAGGGTCTGGGAAGACTCGTGTCTTGACCCATCGTGTCGCCTATTTGATGGCGGCGAAGCAAGTGGCACCGTGGAACATTTTAGCGATCACGTTCACGAATAAGGCAGCACGAGAAATGAAAGATCGGATTGCGCGTCTTGTGGGTGGTGTCGCCGAGGACATTTGGATTTCTACATTCCACTCCATGTGCGTCCGGATTTTACGACGTGATATCGATCGCATCCGGTATGACCGGAGCTTTTCTATTTTAGATGCCTCAGATCAATTGACAGCGATCAAACAGGTGTTGAAAGAATTGAACCTCGACCCGAAGAAGTACGAACCGCGTACCCTTCTCGGGATGATTTCAAATCATAAAAATGAGCTGCGTACGGCGAAAGATGCGGCTGCCCTCGTTGGGAACAATCCGTACGAGCGAATCATCTCGGACGTCTACACAGCGTATGAGAAAAAGTTGAAACAAAATAATGTTCTCGACTTTGACGATTTGATTATGAAGACGATTCACTTATTCCAAGAAGCGCCGGATGTGTTGGCGTTCTATCAGAAAAAATTTAAGTACATCCATGTCGATGAGTATCAGGATACGAACCGTGCCCAATATACACTCGTCAAACTTCTCGCGCAGGCACACGAGAATTTGTGTGTCGTGGGGGACTCGGATCAGTCCATTTATCGTTGGCGCGGTGCCGACATCGCCAACATCTTGACGTTCGAGAAAGATTATCCGAGCGCACATGTCATCTTGCTCGAACAAAACTATCGTTCGACGAAACGGATTTTGGAGGCGGCGAACGGTGTCATCCAAAACAACGCTTCCCGTAAAGATAAGAACTTGTGGACTGAAAATGACGAAGGAGAGAAACTGTTGCTCCATGTCGCATCGGACGATCGCGACGAAGCGTTCTTCATCATGAATCAGATGAAAGAGCTGAAGATGGAAGGGATGGACTACGGACAGATGGCGGTCCTTTATCGGACGAACGCTCAATCACGTGGACTCGAGGAGATGCTCCTCAAGTCGAACATCCCATACAAAATGGTCGGCGGGACGAAGTTCTATGAGCGAAAAGAGATCAAGGACGTCCTCGCATACTTGCGATTGATTGCCAACCCGGATGAGGACATCTCGTTCGTTCGCGTCGTCAATGAGCCGAAACGCGGAATCGGTGCCGCGACGATTGATAAACTAGGTGACTTTGCAGATATGCAAGGCGTCTCACTTATGGATGCGATTCGTGACATCGAATTGTCAGGCATCGCCCCACGCACTGCGACGAAACTCGCGGAATTCCGCCAAATGATGCTGGATTTACGGCAGATGGCGGACTACCTCTCCATTTCAGAACTCGTCGAAGAGGTATTGAAAAAGACAGGATATGAAGAGATGCTCAAAATCGAGAAGACTCTTGAAGCGGAAAGCCGACTCGAGAACTTGCAAGAGTTTCTGTCAGTCGCCCAAAACTTTGAGAAAGAGAGCGATGAACAGACGCTCGTCGCCTTCCTTACCGATTTGACGCTCGTCTCAGACCTCGATTCACTCGATGAAGTCGATGAGTCGCATCAAGTCACGTTGATGACGTTGCACTCGGCGAAGGGACTTGAATTCCCGGTCGTCTTCTTGATTGGAATGGAAGAAGGACTTTTCCCGCACAGCCGTGCCTTGAACGACGAGGAAGAGATGGAAGAAGAACGTCGTCTCGCGTATGTCGGAATCACCCGTGCCGAGAAGCGTCTCTATTTGACGCGTGCCCAGTCACGGATGCTATATGGTCGCTTCCAAAACAACCCGGAGTCGAGATTCTTGCATGAGTTGCCGGAAACGTTGTTGGAGCGGTCCGGTAAGGCGAGAAAACCAATGCCATGGAATCCGGTCGAGTCACCAGGGAAGTTACCGGTGAATGGCTTTAGTTCGAAACCGAAGCCGAAACTCGCCCAATCGTCCGGTGCCGAAACAGTCGGGTGGAACGTCGGCGACAAAGCAAATCATAAGAAATGGGGACAAGGGACGGTCGTGCAGACACGTGGTGAAGGCGACCAACTCGAAGTCGACATCGCATTCCCAGAAGTCGGTATCAAGCGCCTGTTGGCTAAGTTTGCCCCTATCGAAAAAGCGTGAGGTGAGGATATGGAGATGGCAGAACGCGTAGAAGAGCTACGTCAAACGTTAAATCAATACGGATACGAGTATTACGCGCTCGATCGTCCGAGCGTGCCGGATTCGGAGTATGATCGATTGATGAACGAATTGATTCAAATCGAGACCGATTATCCAGAACTTCGAACACCGGACTCCCCGACGCAACGCGTCGGAGGAGCGCCGCTCGACGCATTCGTCAAAGTGACACATGACACACCGATGCTCTCGCTTGGAAACGTCTTCTCGAAAGAGGAACTTGTGGAATGGGTGGAGCGAATCGAGAAAGATCTCGGTTACACACCGACATTCGTGGCGGAACTCAAATTTGATGGACTCGCCGTTTCGTTAAAATATGAGAATGGTCGTCTCCTTCGTGGTGCGACGCGCGGGGACGGGACGACGGGTGAGGACATCACGCAAAACTTGAAGACGATTCGTTCCATTCCCCTTCGATTAAATGAGGACGTGACGTTTGAAGTGCGTGGTGAGGCATACATGCCGAAACGTTCGTTCGAACAATTGAATGATGAACGAGAACGTGTCGGTGAGCCACTTTTCGCAAATCCGAGAAACGCAGCTGCCGGTTCACTTCGACAACTTGACTCAAAAATTGCGGCGTCGAGAAACTTGGCGTTCTTCGCATACGGTTTGGTGTCGCAAGACGATCTTGTCGCGTCACATGACGAGTCACTCGATTATTTGAAACGACTCGGTGTCGCTGTGAGCGGAGATTATACAACATGCCAGACAGCGGATGAACTGTGGGATTACATTGAGACATACGTGACGAAACGGAGTGACCTCCCATATGAAATTGATGGGATCGTCATCAAAGTGGCCGGGTATGAAGAACAGGAACAACTTGGTTTCACCGCTAAAAGTCCCCGCTGGGCCGTCGCGTACAAGTTCCCGGCAGAAGAAGTTGTGACGACGATTGAGGACGTCGATTTCAGTGTCGGACGTACAGGGAAGGTCACACCACGGGCGCGATTTGCTCCGGTTTCTGTGGCAGGTTCGACCGTGACGTATGCGACGCTTCACAATGAAGATTTTATAAAAGAAAAAGACCTTCATATCGGTGACCGAGTCGTCATCAAAAAAGCAGGAGACGTCATTCCGGCCGTCGTATCGGCATTGGCGAGTGAACGGAGTGGGGAAGAGCGGGTGATTGAATTCCCAACGCATTGTCCGGCGTGTGGGTCGGAGTTGATTCGACTCGAAGGAGAGGCGGATCATCGTTGCGTCAATCCGGAATGTCCGGCTCAACTGCTTGAAGGACTCATCCATTTCGTGTCGAGACAAGCGATGAACATCGACGGGCTCGGCGAGAAAGTGATCACGCAGCTTCACGAAGCAGGGCTCGTCCATAATGTGGCCGACCTGTATCGCTTGGACCGAGATGATTTACTTGGACTCGAGCGCATGGGCGAGACGTCAGTGACGAACTTGCTCTCAGCAATCGAACAATCGAAGCAAAATTCATTGGAACGGGTGCTCTTCGCCCTCGGGATTCGACTCGTCGGACAAAAGGCCGCTTCTTTAATTGCAGAACGGTTCGAGACGATGGATGCGATCATCGCTGCGACAGTTGAAGAGTTGACATCCATCGATGGCATCGGGACGAAGATGGCCGAATCGATTGTCCTCTATTTCGAAAAACCAGAAGCACGTGAACTCGTCAAAGAATTGGCGGAATCAGGTGTGAACTTATCATTCAAAGGAATGAAGCGTCCAACGACTGAAGGGGCACCGCTCTCTGGGAAGACAGTCGTATTGACGGGGAAATTGCATGAGATGACACGTGGCGAGGCTGGGAAGCAGCTTGAACTCCTCGGCGCGAGTGTGACAGGGAGCGTGAGTAAAAACACAGACTTGCTCGTCGCCGGTGAAAAGGCAGGTTCGAAGCTGGCGAAAGCCGAATCTCTCGGAATCGAAGTATGGGATGAAGCCAAGCTGCTCGACTTTTTAAAGGAACAAGCATAAACGTTCGCTTCGGCGAACGTTTTTTTCGGAAATAATTGGGATTGAGCAGGTTCGCACAAGCGTGTGAGGGGTATAGATTAACTAAATCAAAATGCTAATATATTTTTGCGAGAGAACCCTTTGACACCATGACTTTCACACACACATTCCTCTCATTCCTCTACGTGGTGAACGTCGTCATCGGAACGATTGCGATTCGAGCGCTTGTTTTCACCTTAGAGGAGGGACCAACATCATGACACACAACATCCAGCGCTTCGTTGCCGTATTTACCATCCTCATGCTCCTTTCAACCTTATTTGGGGTGCCCACCGCCAAAGCGGACACGACCACGTTCCGGTATATCCAAGTGAATTTGACAGATGAGGAAAGCGAAACATTATATGAATCAAGTCTTGTCTATGAAGGAATCACGTATTACGGGGTCCGTGAATCAGCTGACGTTTGGCGATTTATGATTGATGCGGAAGTAGTAGACGACTCGTTGATTGACCTCATCACGCTCTATGATGCGGAAGGTGTACCGTATACGTTTTCTCCACACACTGTCACGGAAGCCTATCCTGTCGAAGTGGAGGAACCGCCTGTAGTCACAGAACCAGACCCATCAGAAGAGGTGACGCCACCGGTTGAACCAGAACCAGTCGTCGAAGAGCCGACGACTGAACCGACGTTACCGAAGCTCGCCGTTGAAGCAATCAACATCGCCGCAGTCGACCGAGCCGTTGTCGGAGGCGAAATATCGTATACGTTCATTGTAGAAAACACAGGAGACACGCCGATGACGGTGACAGAATTCTCTCATGAGTATGTGAGCGGAGACATCGATCATCAATCAATCGAATCGTTCAATCAACACGTATTTGATCGTTTGCATGAATTAATAGGAGAAGACGGTCTCTTGCCGGGGGAACGGGTGGAAGTGACAGAAGTTTTAGCGATTCAGATCGGATATTCGTTCGACGCTCATCCTGAGATCGGCAGTGTCTTTCGGGTGACCGGAGTGGATGAATTCGACCGGGTTGTCACGTCAGAAAGTCAACAAATTATCCTTTTGCAAACACCAGACTTCACCGTGAATGCAACGGTTGAGAAAGCGACCGTTCAACCGGGAGAGCCCGTTCGTTATACGTATACGATAACCAATCCTTCGAGAGTCACCCTGTTTTTAGCGAAAGCAGTTCTTACATGGCCAAGCGGTGCCTTGACAAAAGAAGAACAACACCTGGCAAATCAACGATTCGCAGAGCTAGTCGAAGCGATTCCTGCCTTCAGAGACGGTCTCGGTCCGGAAGAAGAAGTGACGTTCTCGTTTGAGCTTCCGCTCCTCACATCTTATGATATGAGAGCCGGGGCTGAATTGATTCAACGTGCCACATTCACCTTTGAGGTGGATGAAGGGATTGCGGTTACTCACTCTGTCGACGTACCGGTAGCAGTGAAGCAACCTGTTCCGGTAAAAGAAGAGCCGAAACAAGACGCTAACAAACAGAAGACAGAGGTGAAAACCACACCACCTGCCGTGACAGTCGTTGTCAAAGAGAGTGGAGCGAAACGAGTCGAGCACATCGATGAAGCCGATTCGTACGCACAAGGCGTACTTCCGATGACAGGCGAAGCGGATGATTTGTGGCACGTCATGCTCGGTACACTTCTCTTCGCGTCAGGACTCCTACTGTTGATTCGTCGCAACCACCCGTCAACGAAACCATAAATCGACATCCCTTCTCGTTCATTCGAGAAGGGATTTGTTCTGATTCCGCTTCGATACTTTTTTCGTGGAACGATTTTGTTATAATGGACAAAGTGAAATAGGAAACGATGTTCAAAGGAGCTAGACATAGATGAAATGGAAACAACTCGTCATCCCGACAATCGCCTCTGCGCTATTGTTGAGCGGATGTTCAATGAAAATACCGATGGGTGAAGAAGAAGCGACACCAACAGGGGACGAAACAGCGGCCGAAGGCGTCACACAAGCGATCGAAGCCCGTGACTCTTATTACCAGATGGTCATTCCGTTCAAACCGGCGGCGGCGAGAGGTCTCGCCCAACGTCAAGTCAGTTCATCGTTAGAACTCGAAGAAGTCGAACTCGGTCTCATGCGTCATTCAACGGACGCGTTCGACCCGGAAAAGTTCGCTTATCAAGAGGGACAGCTGTTGAATGCGGAGGATGTGTCCCGTTTACTTGCACGGAAAGATAAAAGTAATGAAGGATTGACACCCTTGAACCCGGCATATGCGGATGGCAAGGCAGAAGTCGAAGACGACAAGTTTGTCGACGCAAACAAGAAATCACCACTTTATTTAGCTTCCATTGTCGAACAGAACTACATGACGAAAGAGGACAGCGGGTATAAGGTTGGAGGCGTATCGTTTGCACTCATATTGAACCGTGAGTATGTCTTCCAAGCACCGAACTATGGTCCAACGTACACCGTCAAACTCGATCAAAAGAAAGTGATCGCAGAAGGGGAACGTATGGCGAACGAGCTCGTCTCCCAATTACGGAAGCGGGAAGACTTCAAGGATCTCGATATCAATGTCGCGCTCTATATGAAATCGACACAAGGTTCACCGACACCGGGGAACTATATCAAATCGGCTTTCGTTGGGACGGCGGATCAGGTCAAATCGGACGACTGGAAAGCGATCGATGAGAAGTACTACTACTTCCCGTCGACATCAGCGACGTCTGACGTACGCGAGGACGCTCAGAAGTTTACGCTCTTCAGCGATCGGATCGCAGACCTTTTCCCGGACTATAGCGGGATGATCGGGAAAGGTTTTTATCAGAATGGAGATTTATCGAGAATGGAGATTGATATCCCGATTCAGTTTTACAGTCGCGCTGAGCTCGTCGGATTCACACAACACGTTGTCGGCTTGCTTGAAAACCGTTGGGAATATAATCGGAACGTTCCGGTTCGAATTAACGTGACATCCCTCGGTGGAGACCCTGAAGTGACCATTGTGTTCGAGGACGGAATGGATAGTCCGAAAGTATACTTCTAAAGGAGGAGAGGTTCGTTTTTTTGAAACGAATCTCTTCTTTTTTTCGTATGAAAAGTGAAAGTGAAAAGTGAAAGGATAATCTTTGACCTTATTTGACCAAATGAGTAGAATAGAGTTAACAGAAACGGGAAAGGGATAGGTGAGGTGAATCCATATGGCTAAAAACTATTACGATGAGCTTGGTGTTTCCAAAGGAGCGACCGAGCAGGAGATTAAACGCGCATACCGGAAACTGGCGAAACAATACCATCCGGACGTCAATAAAGATCCTGGGGCACAGGATCGCTTCAAATCGATTCAAGAGGCGTTCGACGTGTTGAGCGACCCGGAGAAGAAGGCGAACTATGATCGATATGGTAGCCCAGATGGACCGTCATTCGGACAAGGGTTCGGAGGCGGTGGGGAAGCTTACGGGGAAGGCTCATCTCAATTCGAGGATCTCTTCCGACAATTCGGCGGGGGGTCACGTACGACTTCGCGGACGTTCGGGTTTGAAGATATGTTCGGAAGCTTCTTTGACCAAGCGGTCGACGAAGACTTGGATGAGACCGTTCGTGTCAACATCCCGCTTAGTCAATTGACGAAAGAGTCGAAAGTGAGTCTGCGTCTTCAAACGGGTACCGTGAACGTCAAAATTCCACAAGGTGCTTATGAAGGTCAGAAGTTGCGCTTGAAAGGAAAGGGAAGCCGGGTCGGACAATCGGGAAACCGAGGTGATGTATATGTCGAACTTCACTTTGCCGATGACGATACGTATCGTCGCGAAGGAGAGCATATCGTGACAGTGAAACGTTTGCGACCGCTTGAGTTTTTAGACGGGACGAGCGTCATCATTGCGACACTCGACGGGGGACGCGTGAAGTTGAAAGTGAAACCGGGAAGCCGTCCGGGACAACGGATGCGTATTCCGGGCCGAGGTGTCATGACCGGTTCGAAAGTACGGTCGGACTTGTTCGTGCAGCTTGAAGTCGACCTGCCGCTTGATGAGACGTACCGGGCTGTATATGAAAAAATCGAACGTTAATGGATAAGGAGGAATCGTGATGGACTTTAATCGTTTCACCGATAAAGCACATGAATGCATTGTCAGTTCACAAGCGTTAGCGAAACAGTATCATCATAGCGAAATCAATGAGTGGCATGTATTGGCCTCAATGATTTCACAGACGGACGGGATTGCGCCGTTGCTGTTTCAAAAAATGGAGATCAACGTGTCAGAGATTGAAGGAGAAGTCGCGCTTTCTCTGAAACATGCGCCGAAACTCCAAAACCCGACGACACCGATGATTTCAGCCTCTCTCTTAAGCGTCTTGACGACTGCGGAACGAGAAGCGACGGGGATGAATGATGAGTACGTATCGGTCGAACATATTCTACTCGGTATTTTGTTGAACAGCAGTCAGGCACAGACGATGCTCGAACGGAAAGGTGTCACCGAAGAACGACTCCGTGAGGCGCTTGTCGCTGTGCGTGGGAACCGTCGCATCACATCGAAGTCGCCTGAAGCGACTTATGATGTCTTGACGAAATACGGACGCGACCTCATTCAAGAAGTGAAGACAGGTAAAATCGATCCTGTCATCGGACGTGACAGTGAGATTCGTCGTGTCATTCGAATCCTAAGTCGAAAAACAAAAAATAACCCTGTCCTCATCGGAGAACCAGGGGTCGGGAAGACAGCGATTGTCGAAGGGCTCGCCCAGCGCATCGTTCGTGGAGATGTACCGGAAAGTTTGAAAGACAAAACCATCTTCAGCCTCGATATGAGCTCCCTCGTTGCCGGTGCGAAATATCGCGGAGAGTTCGAGGAACGTCTACAGGCCGTCTTGTCCGAAGTGAAAGAAGCGGAAGGCACCATCATCCTCTTCATCGATGAACTTCACACGATTGTCGGTGCAGGAAAGTCTGAGGGGTCGATGGACGCCGGTAACATGTTGAAACCGATGCTCGCCCGAGGCGAACTGCATTGTATCGGTGCGACGACGCTCGACGAGTATCGCCAATATATCGAGAAGGACCCGGCCCTTGAGCGGCGTTTCCAACAAGTACTTGTCGCTGAACCGGATGTCGAGGATACGGTTTCCATCTTGCGCGGTTTAAAAGAACGCTTTGAGATTCACCACGGGGTACGCATCCATGACAACGCGCTCGTCGCGGCGGCTGTGCTATCCAATCGCTATATCACGGACCGCTTCATGCCGGACAAGGCGATTGATCTCGTCGACGAGTCGTGTGCGATGATTCGAACAGAGATGGAGTCGATGCCAGCTGAGCTTGATGAATTGGTCCGTCGGGTCATGCAGCTTGAAATCGAAGAGGCGGCTCTTAAAAAAGAGAGCGATGCCGTTTCCATGAAGCGACTTGAGGCGCTCCAACAGGAATTGGCTTCTATCCGTGAACAGTCTGATTCGTTACGTCTCCGTTGGGAGAATGAGAAGGAGTCGACGCACCGCGTACAACAAATCCGTGGAGACCTTGAGAAAGTACGTCTCGAGTTACAAGAGGCAGAGAGTCGCTATGATTTGAACCGGGCCTCGGAACTGAAATATGGACGAATCCCGGAACTTGAGCGGGAACTAGAAGAAGCGGAACAGTTGGCGAGTTCGGTGACGCGTGAGCTCGTGCGTGAAGAAGTGACGGAAGAAGAAATCGCCGAGGTCGTCTCGAAATGGACGGGGATCCCGGTGACGAAACTGACAGAAGGAGAGCGTGATAAGCTTCTCAATCTAGAAGCGGTTTTGCATAAACGTGTGTTCGGACAAGATGATGCGATTCGTCTTGTCAGCGATGCAGTCATTCGAGCACGTGCTGGCATCAAAGACCCAAACCGTCCGATTGGTTCATTCCTTTTCCTCGGACCGACGGGGGTCGGGAAGACAGAACTCGGGAAAGCACTCGCGGAAGCGATGTTTGATTCAGAAGACCATATCGTTCGGCTGGATATGAGTGAATATATGGAGAAACATGCCGTATCGCGTCTCGTCGGTGCCCCTCCTGGCTATATCGGTTACGAAGAAGGTGGACAGTTGACGGAAGCGGTTCGCCGTAACCCGTACTCGGTTCTCTTACTCGATGAGGTCGAGAAAGCGCATCCGGACGTCTTCAATATCTTGCTACAATTGCTCGATGATGGTCGATTGACCGATTCGCACGGGCGCATCGTCGACTTCAAAAATACGATTGTCATTATGACGTCGAACATTGGGGCGGACATCTTGCTCGAAGCGGCGAAAGATGGCGTGATTGATGAGGACGAAGAGCGTCAAGTGCTCGACAAACTCCGTCGTCATTTCCGTCCTGAATTCTTGAACCGGGTCGATGAAACGATTCTGTTCCATCCGCTCACGAAAGATCAAATCGGTCAGATTGTCGAGAAAGCGGTCGGACGGATGAGTGAACGGCTCACGACACGCTCGATTCATATCGACATCACCGATGCAGCCAAAACGTTCGTTGCTGACGAAGCATATGAACCTCAATTTGGTGCGCGACCGATCAACCGATATGTACAACGGACGATTGAGACGAAACTTGCCCGTAGCATCCTCGCTGGAGACGTCGAGGATGGGCAAACGGTCATCATCGATGTCGAGAACGGGGCGTTGACATTACGCCCATCGACAGTCAATGCATAAAGAAAGAGGAATCCAAAATCGGATTCCTCTTTTATGTATGCCGACGTTCTCTGCTCAAAATCAAATAACTGATCCCAATAAAAATGAGGTAGAGTACCGTCCCAAAAAATGAGTTGAATACCCATGGAATTGTTCCCATGAAGCTGGCACGGGTCGCTTCTTGGAACCAGAGCAGTAGCCAAAAGAAAAAGCCAAGACTCGTTGCGAGGAGAACAAAAAATCCCGCCATGCCTTGTTTCGTCAATTGCTTGATTCCGAACCCAAGTAAAGCCGTAACAATGAAAATTGTACCTAACCCAATATAGAACAATCCGTCAATCGGTAAAGTCTGCACGGACACACCCTCTTTTCACCATCAGATTCATATAATCCAATCTTACACGGAGAGGAAATAAATGGGAATCGTTATTGTGAAACGAGAGGACGTTCTGGTTGATAGATACAGTACGGTTCTGATTCTTTGAAATCGCCAGTGACCGCATAGGCTCTAGCACGCGAACCACCACATAGATAACGATACTCACAGTACCCACACTTTCCGTGATGACTATCCGGATCACGTAGTGCCTTGAATGTCGGATGATGGCGATAAATATCGGCGAGAGGTGTCGTTCGGACGTTTCCGCAGGTGATCGGTAAAAATCCGGACGGCTGTACGTCCCCTGTATGTGAGATAAAGACGAATCCGTTGCCGTCATTCGTCCCACGAGGAGCTTTCGCCAAATCGTCATGTGGATGTCCGATTGGAGGGAGTCCTGCTGCCCGGCGTCGCTGATTTTCTTGGCGGGCGACTCTCCGATAAAATTGGGCTTCCGTCGTCGAGATGATGAAGGGTGCCGTCTCTTGTATGGAGAACGCCCATTTCAATACTTCCTCATGTCGCTCTGGTGTAATGGGTTGTAACAGGGATCCGCGTCCGGTCGGCACGAGGAAAAAGAGCGTCCAGACGGATACACCGAGGGATTCTACGAGTCTCGCCATTTCCGGTAATCGATCGACATTGTATTCGGTCACCGTCGTATTGATTTGAAATGACATCCCTTCTTCTCTGAAATATGAGATTCCTCGAATGGTACGGTCGAAGCTGCCGCGTGTACCGCGGAAGTAGTCATGCGTCACGGCGTCCGGTCCGTCAATAGAGAAGGCCCAACGTGACAAACCAGCTGCTTTTGCCCGTTTCACGGCATCGTGAGTTACACGAGGTGTAGCTGAAGGTGTCATGGAGACGCGCATCCCAAGGGAGGAAGCATATGCGGTCAATTCAAATAAATCTTCACGCATGAGAGGATCACCGCCCGTAAAGACGAGAATCGGGTTATCCATCGCATGAATCTCGCGAATCAATGCTTTCCCTTCTTCCGTGTCGAGTTCGTTTTCGTAACGATGAAATTGTGCCTCTGCCCGGCAGTGGACGCAGGAGAGCGCACAGGCCCGTGTGACTTCCCAAATGACGATGAACGGGTTCTCATTATAGTCGATACGTTTCATACCGTCACCGCCTGTCGAAGATGTAAGTGATCGACCGCCCGTTTGGCGGAATCGACGCAGTCAGGTAATCCGACCCCATGGAGAATGGCGCCACACGCTTCGACGCCGTCCCACTTCAAAAGTGCTTCTTCGAACGCGCGGACGTCCTGTTTATGACCGACCTCATACTGTGGCATCGTTTGAATGTGTCGCTCGACTTTCGTGAAGAGGGGAGTCCCGACTTTTTGAATGCGTCGAAGTTCGCCTAAAGCGAAGTTTGCGATTAGATCATCCTCTTCATGGAGCAGGGACGGGACATGTTCTGAACTGATATACATGCGGAGCAATGCTTTTCCTTTAGGTGCTAGGTGTGGCCATTTTTTATGCATCCAGCTACAAGCGGTCAAAGCGTTTCCTTCCGATTTGGCGATGACGTAGCCGGTTCCATCTAACGCATCCACTTCTGACTCGTCGAAGGCGGCGAGTACGGTCATCGAAGAGGTACGTTTTAACGATGACAAACGTTCGGCTTCCGGGAATCCGAGCAAAGGTCCGAGTGCATGCGGCGATGTGGCCATAATGATGCCATCAAACTGTTCGATCGTCCCATCGGCAAATGTGACTTCATGAGGTCGAACGGATTGAACGACCGTCTTTAACATGAGTCGATCAATCGACGGACGGAGCGCCTCGACGAGTGCTCCGAGTCCTTGCTCAATTGACAGGAACTTACCAGTCTCGGACGGCTTTACACCAGCTTGGACGGGAGGAGTGAGTGCTTTCATTCCGAGAATCAGACTGCGAGTTTTTTGTTCAATCGTGATAAACTGAGGGAAAGTAGACTCGATGCTCATGTCATCGAGTGTCCCGTTGTAAATCCCTGACAGAAGCGGTTCGATCATTGTATCAACTACTTCGGAGCCAAGTCTCGTCCGAAAGAAACGGTCGAGCGAGATATCCTCTCCTGCATACACGCGTGGAATCACGAGATCGAATCCGGCGCGAAGTTTTCCTCTCCAAGTAAAGAGATCCGTTTTGACCATCGGCCAAAACTTGGTCGGGATGCCCATGACCGATCCGGCCGGCATCTGTCTCAGTTGCTTCCGTACGTAAATGTAAGAAGTCCCGGTTCTGGAGCGGACGAGTTGATCTGCGAGACCTAGACTTGTAATAAGTGATGTCAAGGTCGGCTTTCGTGCCATATAACCGTCGGGTCCAGTCTCTAACGTAAAACCATCCCGATAAATGGTCTTAATTTTTCCACCGAGACGGTCCTGCGCCTCAATCAATGTGACATGAGCTCCGGCTTTTTTGGCATAATAGGCTGCGGCAAGTCCGGTGATGCCACCTCCGATAATCGCGATTCGATTCAATTGATTCACCCATTTCTCTAAAATTGTTGTCGTCTTAACGGTACCGAGAATGTTGACGGAGATATAGGATAAGTGTCACGGACTTCTAGACAAATTTGTCACGAATTCGAAAGGGGACGATGGAATGGCTTCCTTCCTCATCGTTGCGACTCTTGTGATGGTGGGCATAATTGGGTTTATTTTGGCCATGAATCGGCATGGAGAAAAGTTGGTTGGAGATGAGGAAAGTCCACCGATGATTTGGGCGGATGAGGACTGGTATAAAGATGATGGACCACCGGACGGATAATATGATAAGATGACCCGGTTGAAATTTGATGGAACATGAGGTGATGGAATGAATGTACTCGAACAACAGTTGAACCACTTGGTTGATGAGTGTCGTCCGTACACGGCTCAAGGGAAAGTGGCGGACTATATCCCTGAACTCGCACATGTGAAAAACGATTTACTCGGGGTGGCGATTTGTTTGCCGGATGGTACGTATATTCACGCGGGGGATGTTCATCACAAGTTTACGATTCAGAGCGTATCGAAGGCGCTCACACTTTGTTATGTATTGATGGAGTTCGGGGAGGACTATGTCTTTTCGAAAGTAGGGATGGAGCCGACGGGGGACGCATTCAACTCCATCGCCAAACTCGAGGAAACGGTCCCGTCAAAACCACTGAATCCGATGATTAACGCCGGAGCGTTAGCGGTGACGAGTATGATTTTGGGGGAGACGGCAGAACTCAAAATCTATCAGTTCCGCCAGTTTTTAGCGACGTTGTTAAATCGCTCGGTCGAGGAGGTCACGTACGACGAAAAAGTCGCCCGCTCTGAATACGAGACGACCGACTTGAACCGTGCCCTGCTCTATTTCATGCGTCATCATGGAATTGTGGATGGAGACGTCGATGAGATCATTGATGTGTATACGAAACAGTGTGCCATCGAGATTGATTGTTTTGATTTGGCGCGAATCGGGCGTGTCTTTGCAGGGAATGGAGAAGACCCGGATACGGGCGAAGAGTTGATTCCACGTCGGGTCGTCCGAATCGTCAAGGCCATCATGACGACGTGTGGCATGTATGATGCATCGGGTGAGTTCGCTGTCCGGGTCGGTCTTCCGGGAAAAAGTGGGGTATCGGGTGCCATCTTGGCGGTCGGGAACCACGAACTGGACTTGAATAACGTTGGGTTTGGCATATTTGGCCCGGCACTTGATTCAAAAGGGAACTCGATTGCCGGAATGAAGTTGTTGGAACTACTGATTGAGCGCTATACTTCGCGCTAAATCGAGAGGTGCTCCACGGATGCATCGAGTTCCTGCTGTAATGTTTCAATTTTTCTGTCGTATGCAGACTGTAGTTCAGCTGGAGGGGTGAAGGCGCGCCAACGCTTTAACAGTTGGTCATGGTCGTTCATATCACCGAGTTCAGTTTGCATCTTTTTTAACGTGCGGACAGTGTCCATCGAAGCATCCGATTCATAGCTTAGCAAGTACTCATGTAAGTAACGTTCGCGTTTGACGGCTAAACGGACTTTATGGAGTGCTTCAAGCTGTTCTTTTCCATCGGATTGTTCGTGATAGACGCGTACACGTTGCTTGCGCTCGCTTTTCGCCTTTTCTAACATCGGAGAGGCGTTCGTTTTTTTGAACGCACGAAATAACGGTCCGCCGATGAAACGACGTACTTGTTGATCGAGCGACGGGGTCATTTTTTCACTGACGCGGGTCGAAAGGATCGTCCGTGCGATGGCACGTTCTGTCTCCATCGCTTCAAGAAACGCATGGTCGAGTTCGGTTTTGGAATCAAACGTTTCGATGAGGACGTCGAGGTCGCGCACATGACCGAGCGCCTCCATCAATTGTTTGAGTTGTCGGAACGTCGCCGGCTTCGTTTCATATAGTTGCATAAACGTGATCAATTTCCGTAGATGAACGCGAGCGCGATGAATATCCTCGGAATTGTTGAAGGTGAGGGCTTCCGTCACATAGTGATTGAACGTGTTCCACGTTTCCAGCAGTTCAAATTTAAGCTTTTCTGCATGCCGTTGATTCATGATTATAAGTTCCTTTCTGAAAAAGAGATGAGGGTTGTCCATGTACCAAACACATTCATTAAACGAAAAAATCAAACTGTTCTTCACAATTTTCTTTCCAATTTTAGTCACGCAAGTGTCTTTTTATTTGATTAGCTTTTTTGATACCGTCATGTCCGGACGGGCGGGTGCCGTCGATTTGGCAGGTGTCGGAGTCGGTTCAAGCTTGTGGATGCCGGTGTATACCGGACTGAGTGGAATCTTGCTGGCGGTGGCCCCGATCGTTTCGCAAGCGCTTGGTGCGCGAGACCGTCAACAGATTCAACGAACCTTGTTTCAAGGTATCTATTTAGCCATCATGCTAAGCGTAATCACGCTGACGTTGGGTTCATTCCTTGTGCCGATGGCAATCGAGAGCATGGGGCTCAGTGTAGAAGGGAAACGAATCGCGACGCAATACTTGCTTGCCCTTGGATTCGGTGTCTTGCCGATGTTCCTGTTCAATGTGCTACGCACGCTCATGGATGCCTTGGGCAAGACGCGAGTCTCGATGATCCTCATACTATTAGGGTTACCCATTAATGTCGGATTAAATTACATCTTCATCTTCGGAAAACTGGGGGTGCCGGCGTACGGCGGAGTTGGAGCGGGAATTGCCTCAAGCATCACGTACTGGCTACTCTTCTTCATGGCCTTCTTCTTCGTGAGAAACGGGAAGCCATTCCGCGAATACAAGTTTTTACGGACGACCGAACGAATGGTCTGGCTCCGACAAAAAGAGCTGTTACAACTTGGGACGCCAATCGGGCTCGCCATTTTCGCAGAAGTCAGCATCTTTGCGGCGGTCACGGTATTGCTCAGTTCATACGGTGACCAAATCGTCGCGGCTCACCAAGCGGCGATTAACTTCGCTTCGTTTGTTTACATGTTGCCACTCTCAGCATCGAGCGCATTGACGATCGTCGTGGGGTATGAGCTTGGCGCGAAACGACTGCAGGATGCCGTCCGCTATGCAAAAATCGGGCTCGCGCTCTGTCTCGGTGTTTCTATCTTTTCCGGTGCTTTTTTGTTTTGGCAAAACGAACGGGTCGCGGCTATTTATACGAATGATCCGACGGTCGTGGACCTTGCAGCTCACTTTATGATCTTCGCTGTATTCTTCCAACTGTCAGATGCTGTCGCGGCACCGATCCAAGGGATATTACGTGGCTTTAAAGACGTCAACATCACGCTCGTCCTTTCACTCGTCGCTTATTGGGTCATCGGTTTACCACTCGGGTATGTCTTGGCAGAGCACGCCGGATTTGGACCAGACGGTTATTGGATTGGCTTGATTGCCGGGCTCGCAGCCGGAGCGGTCTTGTTATTCCTCCGGTTAGTATGGATTGTCCGGCGCTACGGGACGGTTCAATCGACATAAAAAAGGAGAAGATTGTTCGCAAATGTAAACAATCTTTTATTTATTTAAAATTGGTCTATACAACTATACTTTTATCCGATATGATAACATGGAGGAAAACAAAAAGGAGTGGTGAACCGATGGGGACATTGATCAATGCTCGTATCGTGTCAGCAGAACAAACATGGGAACGTGGATATATCAGATGGAATGGTCAAACGATTGATGAGATTGGATCGATGGACCAGTTTGAACAACAGGATGAGCCTGTGATTGATGTCGCTGGAGCGCTCGTGACACCGGGTCTCATCGATGTGCATATCCATGGGGGATATGAAGTCGATACGATGGATGCGGATGAATCAAAACTTCGACGATTGAGTAACGACATGCTACAGGAAGGCGTCACGTCCTTTTTCGCGACGACGATCACGCAGTCAAAAGAAGCGATTGAGCATGCATTGAAGGCAGTCCGAAATGTCATCGAAGCGCAGGATACGACACTCATCGGAATCCACTTGGAAGGTCCATTTGTCAACGTGGAGATGGCTGGGGCACAACCGGCAGAATATATTATCGACCCGGATGCCGAGCAGTTCCGGAAATGGCAAGAGCTTGCCGGCGGTCATATCCGTCTTGTCACTTATGCACCGGAACGTCCAGGTGCACGTGAGTTTGAAGCTGTTCTTCGCGAAACCGGTGCAATCGGTTCGGCGGGCCATACGAGTGCGACATTTGAAGAGAACAAGCAGGCGGGCGTCAAACACGGGACGCATCTTTATAACCAAATGCGTGGGTTGCACCATCGAGAACCCGGAACGGTTGGGTATTGTCTCTTAGAGGATGGGGTCATCGCGGAAATCATTCCGGATGGGATCCATAGTCGTCCGGAGATGGTCGACTTCGCGTTTCGCTTAAAAGGAGCAGATGAACTTGTCGTCATCACGGATGCGATGCGAGCAAAAGGACTTCCGGACGGACAATATGAGCTTGGCGGTCAACCGGTCATCGTAGCGGACGGGGCTGCGCGACTTCAAGCCGGAAACCTTGCGGGCAGTGTGTTGACGATGGATGCTGCCTTCCGAAACATTCAGGCATATACGGGATGTACGGTGGAAGAAGCGGTCAAAATGACTTCGACGAATGTGGCCAAAGAATTCGGATTGACGACAAAAGGAGACATCAAATCTGGGTTTGATGCAGACCTTGTCGTTTGGGATGACACGACACATGTTCAGATGACTTTTGTCAAAGGTCGAATCGTATATGAACGGGAGGAACAAAGATGAATGTACTAGTCGCAAAGACGGCGAACGATGCGGAACGAATCGCCTATACGCTAATCAAAGAACGGATTTCAGGGAAACATGACTTCGTACTCGGTCTCGCAACCGGTAGCACACCGGTCGGGATGTATCAGATGTTTAAACAGGACGCGCTCGACTGTAGCCACGTGACGAGCGTCAATTTAGATGAATACATCGGATTATCGCCCGAACATCCTCAAAGTTATAACCGCTTCATGAAAGATCGACTCTTCGATGAGGTACCATTCAAACAAAGTCACCTCCCTCAAGGGGACGCGCCGGACCCGGAAGTGGAAGCATCACGTTATGAAGAACTTGTTCGGACACTCGGTGTCGATTTACAGCTTTTAGGGATTGGTGAGAATGGGCATATCGCCTTCAATGAACCGGGTACAGCGCTCGATGCGAAGACACATGTGACCGAACTCACGGAGTCAACTCGGGAAGCCAATCGTCGATTCTTTGATCGGTTAGAAGATGTACCGACACACGCCATCACGATGGGGCTCGATACGATCATGAACGCACGTGAAATCGTCCTAGTCGCGACAGGGGAGCGGAAAGCGGAAGCGGTGCATCACATGATTGAGAGCGTACCGACGGTCGACTGGCCGGCCACGATCCTTCAGGCCCATCCTGGTGTGACAGTCGTACTCGACGAGGCGGCGGCATCACACTGTGCGGAATCCTTACAAGCCCGTGGACAAGAAGCGGCAACACGATTTTTTACCATTCGGGATTAAAGGACCTGCGGAGTCATCTCCGCGGGTTTTTCTATGTTCAACTATGGGGAAATGTAAAGAAATGAATTTGTCATCAAAACGTTTTCGACAAATTTCTCGCTTTCCTCTATAATGAGTGAAGCTCATTATTTTGACTCGAAGGAGACCGATATGAATTCTAGAACACATGCTCGCAGACAGCGCACAGGTCCGTCTGCGTTTTATAAGATATTTAGTGCCCTCGTGCTGATTGCGATTATTGCTGGATCTAGCATTTACGGTACAGCGTTTTACAAAGCCCACAATATGTTGTCAGGCACCCAAGTCACATTAGAGGATGACCCGACGGTTGAGCCGACTCGTTATGATAAAGAAGATACGGAGACGTTCTTGGTTTTAGGGACAGACCTTTCGCCACAGAAGAAAGCGCGTGGCGAGTTTGGACGATCGGACGTTATGATTGTCGTCATTTTAAACAAGAAAGAAAAGCAGACGACGATGCTCAGTATCCCGCGTGACTCGTATGTCAATATTGACTACACGGGATATAACATTCCTTATGGCAAGACGGGACTTGACCAAGATAAGATCACACACGCTTACTACTTTGGTTCGATGGATGAATCGAATCCAAACAACGGGATGCGGATGGCGACGAACACGATCGAAGATTTAGTCGGTGTTGAAATCGACCATGTCGTCTCGCTCAACTTCCAAGGGTTCGTTGATTTCATTGATGCTGTAGGTGGCGTTGAGATTGATGTTCCGTTCTCATCACAACAAAACAGTTACGATGCGTCACGTGAGACAGTTCAAATCGAACAAGGACTTCAACAGCTTTCTGGTGAAGAGGCACTTGCCTACGTTCGAAATCGATACGATGATCCACGTGGGGACATCGGTCGTGGACAACGCCAGATGGAAGTCATCAATGCCGTGCTCGAACAATCACTCGGCACTTCACTCCTAAACAATTACGACAAGGTCTTGAAAGCCGTCGGCGACAACATGCAGACGACACTTGGCCCGAATGACTATATGCGTTTAATTGAAGATGTTGGCGCGCTTCACAATACGGTGCAATATCAATTGACTGGAGAAGGTGCCCGGGCAGATGACGGACACTTCTACTATTTCTTGAACGAACCGCTTCTTGAAGAAGTACGCTATCGTGTACAACAAGCGGACGCCGGTAATCGTGTCGAGCCGATGTCCGATACAGAACTCGAGTCGTATACGTTAGACCCGAGCGGGGTAACGTACGAAGCTCAATAAAAAAAGTTTGCCCTCGGGCAAACTTTTTTTATATGCGGTCCATGGCGACGGTCAAGGAGTATGAATCTCCACGAAAGAGCGAACGACTATACTCGAACATGTCACCGTTCTCGAGATAAGTTCGCTGGTCAATCAGCAATACCGGTGCGTTCGGAGAAATGGTGAGGAGCTTGGCTTCTTCTGGACCGGCGCTCCGGGCTTCGAGTGTTTGTGTTGCATTTTTCAGGCGTAAGCCATGCTGTTCGGCATAAGCATAAATCGATCCCGTCGCGTCATCTTGCGTCAGGTCAGGCAATAAATGAACGGGAATATAGGCGGTTTCGAGCGCAAGTGGGTGATCATCGGCGAGTCGTAGCCGTTTCATTTCATAAACCGGTGTTTGATTTGGGATGCTCAGTTGCTGCGCGATGCGATCCGTTGCCGGAATGACCTCGTATGACAAGAGACGGCTGAGCGGTCGCATGCCTCGATGTTTGATTTCCTCGGAAAAACTCGTCAGTCCCGATAACGTCATCGCAATCTTCTGACTCGCGACGAACGTGCCTCTTCCTTTTTGACGGCTCAAGTAACCGGCGTTGACGAGGTTCATGATGGCTTGACGAATCGTCATCCGACTGACGTGAAATTGCTCGGAAAATTCACGCTCTGAAGGCAAGGTGTCTCCTGGTTTTAACAATCCGTCATCAATTTGTTGCTTTAAGTACGCTTCAATTTGATAATAAATAGGTAACGGAGATTGTTTATCGATTTCTAACATATCATTTCGCTCCTGACTGAGAAGATGTATGTTTCATTATAGACGAAATTAAACTAGTTGTCTGAACAGATTATAGAGAGAAGGTGGAGGACAAGATGGAACCATATACAGCAAGTACAGTCGTGACCTCAATAAAGGAAGACGGCAACGGTCATTGGCACACACTCGAGAACAGCCCGTTTTATGCGGAAGGTGGGGGACAACCGGCTGACCGTGGATGGATTGGGACGCATCCTGTACTGGACGTACAAATCAAGGACGGGGAAGTATGGCATCTCTTGTCAGAATCATTACCAGCGGGCACGACGATAGAGGTTCGAATCGATGAGGACGTCAGACGGGATCATTCCATCCAGCATACTGCTCAACATGTGATAACGGCGATTTTGGAAGACCGTCATGGCATTCGGACGCTTAGCTTTGGAATCGGAGAGACCGATTCATCTATTGAGATTGAAACGGCAACGATGGACTGGGTGCACGTTGAGGCACTTGAACAAGAGATGCAACAAGTCATCTTTGAAAACCGTCCGATTCGTGTCTATGAAATCCCAAAAGAAGAAGTAGACCGGGCGCGCTTACGGAAAGAGACGGACCGAACGGGGATGATTCGCATCGTCGAAATCGAAGGTCTAGATTACAATGCATGTGGTGGCACTCATGTGGAGACAACGGGACAACTCGGTACCATCCATGTGACGGCGATGAAGAAAGTGAGGGGGAATCTCCGCTTGACGTATGTGGCGGGAAGTCGAGCGATCAAGGCGACTCAACAAGCGCGAGCAGCGTTGCGGACGATTCACCATACATTCTCGACAACGAATGAATCCGTGGCAGCCCGTGTAATCGAAGAACATACGATTCGTTTGGAACGTGAAAAAGAAATCAAAACGCTCGAAGAACGGATTGCCAAAGCGAAAGTGGAGGCTGTGTTGAAAGAAGATAACTATGTGGCTTTACATGTCGGGAGAACAGAAACGGAAACGTTGACGACCGCCATCATCGAACGAATCGCAGCAACAGGGCGAATTGCCGTTGGCGCCAACTATGGAACGCAGAAATTATTCGTTATGCATGACGGGACACAGGATATCGCCGTCGGCACATTCTTGAAAGCGGCGCTCCAAGAGATGAAAATCGGTCGTGGCGGTGGAAGCCATAAGCAGGCCCAAGCGCGTTTCACATCCGTAGCGGAACTAGAAAAGGGAATCGAAGAAATCGTGAAACGATTGCAGGAAGGAGTTTTACCATGTTGATCATTCAATCGGGAAACGAAGCAGCATTGATTGAACAGGCCAAACAAGTGCGGGAGATCGTATTCGTTCAGGAACAAGGAATCGATGCGAGTTTAGAATACGATGATTTAGACGATATGTGTACACATGTGGTCGGGCTCCTTGACTCCGAACCTGTGACGACAGCGCGTCTTCGTCCAGTCGACTCGACTGTCGGAAAAGTGGAGCGAGTGGCGACGATTCAATCGGCCCGGGGCCATGGATATGGGAAAGACATTATGATTGAAGTTGAACGTGTCGCGAAACGTCAAGGGTTGGTTGAACTACGATTGGGTGCACAACTGACGGCGCTTCCGTTTTATGAAAAGCTCGGGTACGAGGCGTTCGGAGATGAGTTTTTGGATGCCAATATCCCGCACCGCATGATGCGAAAAACATGGTAATCCTTTTTTGAAATAGCCCATTTTTCTAAAAAAAGGTTGGCAAGAAGATTTCGTTTTGTTATAACTAATACTAACAACTGACAGATAGAGGTTGCGAATGACATGAGTAAGCTTGGTTGAAACGGACGCACTCCGGACCGAGCCGAAAGGGGAAATTCGCCGAAGTCGACGTTCACGTGCGTGTGAATGAAGGCTGGGGTAGTCGTGAATAACGCCTACACTGCCATGGTCAACTACCATGGAGCGCTATCTACGGAACGATTCTTTAATCGTTTTTCAACTGCGCGTACAAGCGGCAGACCGTAGGGAGAGTGCTTCCTACCGGTCTGCCGCTTTTTCTGTTGGTGGACATCTTGAAAGTGGGGAACTTGATGACAACCGTACTGAAATTTGGTGGCAGCTCCGTTGCCACAATCGAACAAATACAAGCCATTTCGGACTATTTACAGACACGTGTGGCGACCGGTGAAAAATTGGTCGTCGTCGTATCGGCGATGGGCAAAACGACAGATTCGCTCTTGTCGCTCGCCAAACAAATCACGGATCGCCCGATGATTCGCGAACTCGACCGGCTACTCGCCGTTGGAGAAGAACAGACCATCAGTCTACTCAGTATCGCCTTGAACTCGCGAGGCGTACCGGCCATCTCATTAACGGGACAGCAAGCCGGGATCGATACGATGGGAATTCATACGAAGAGCAAAATCAAAGCGATTCGGAAAGAAGTGTTACACGAGAAGTTGCGTCAATACGACGTCCTGATTGTCGCCGGATTCCAAGGCGTGAATGAAGCGGGAGACGTCACGACCCTTGGGCGTGGCGGTTCGGACACGACAGCCGTCGCACTGGCGGCCGTCCTCAGTCAGCGTTGTGAAATTTATACGGACGTCGCGGGTGTATATACGACGGACCCACGAATCCATCCAACGGCGAAACGGCTTGATACGGTTTCCTATGACGAGATGATGGAGATGAGTGCACTCGGTTCAAAAGTGATGGAGATGCGAAGCGTGGAGCTCGCAAAGAAATATGACGTCAATATTTTTGTTGGGAAGACGCTTTCGAGCGAAGGAGGAACATGGATCATGGATACGACGCAAGCGATGGAACAGAAAGCAGTCACGAGTGTGAGTGTCGTCAAGAACGTACTCAGTGTCTCAATCAAACATATTCCGCATACGGCGGCGGGAGTCGCAGACATTTTTGAACGATTATCAGAGCGACACGTCAACATCGATATGATTTCACAGACGGCATTCGACGGCGAAGTGTTTCTCTCGTTCACATGTCCGCTCGATGAAGAGGCGTTTTTAGAAGAGGCGCTCGCGGAGTTGACAGCGACCTTGCCTCAAATCAAAATCGATCGTCACACGGAACATGCAAAAATTTCTGTCGTCGGAATCGGTATGCGAGACGCGACAGGGGTCGCATCAGAGCTCTTCGCGACATTCCGTGAGATGGGAATTCCATTCTATCAAGTCACGACGTCTGAAATCAGTATTTCCTATACGATTCAAGAACAAGACGTAGAAGCGGCAGTCGCAGCCATTGCGGCCCGGTTCCACTTATAAGGGGGTAGCATGATGTATAACGTAGCAGTCGTCGGTGCGACAGGTGCCGTCGGACAAAAAATGATTGACGTCTTAACAGAATATGAATTTCCAATCAGCGAGTTGAGACTCTATGCTTCAGCCCGCTCGGCAGGAAAGACGGTCGAGGTGAATGGGCAATCGATCGTGATTCGTGAATTGACCGATGCGATTTATGCGGACCCAATCGATATCGCACTCTTCTCTGCAGGTGGAAGCATCAGTGAACAATATGCCCCTCGGTTGAGTGAGCAAGGAGTCATTGTCATCGATAATTCAAGTGCATTCCGAATGCAAGAAGGAATTCCACTCATCGTACCGGAAGTGAACCGAGTCGAACTCAGTCCGGAGAGAACGCTCATCGCGAACCCGAACTGTTCCACGATTCAATCGGTCGTGGCGCTCGCGCCTCTAGCGGAAGTATACGGACTGACACGCGTCGCGTACACATCTTATCAAGCGGTATCGGGATCGGGTCAAAAAGGGATCGATGACCTCGAGCGCGGTGCGCGCGGAGAGGAACCGACGAATTATCCGTATCCGATTTATGATAACGTGTTGCCGCACATCGATGTGTTTCAAGAAAATGGCTACACGAAAGAAGAACAGAAGATGATGGATGAGACACGTAAGATTTTAAATGCGCCAAACCTCGGGGTGACGGCCACTTGTGTCCGGGTGCCGGTGCGAAACAGTCATGCGGTCTCGATCACGGTGTCGCTCGAGCGAGATGCGACGGTCGCAGAACTGAAAGCAGTCCTTGCCGATGCACCAGGGGTCGTGTTAATGGACAATCCATCCGAGTTGACATATCCGACACCGCTCGATGCGAACGGGACGGATGAGGTGTATGTCGGACGAATTCGCCGAGACGATTCACAACCCAATACGTTCCATCTTTGGTGCGTTGCAGATAACGTCCGAAAAGGGGCGGCAGCGAATGCCGTTCAAATCGCACAATGTATGATTAGTCAAACAGCGACGAAATAAGGAGGAGATGACATGTTCACAGGAGTGGCGACAGCACTAGCTACCCCATTTCAAGAAAATGGGCAGTTGAATCTAGAAGCATGGGCGGCATTAATTGAAGACCAAATCCAAGAAGGTGTGACGGGTCTCGTCATCGGTGGGACGACCGGCGAAGGGATGACAATCACTGATGACGAGTTTGAGACATTGCTCGTTCGAGCGGTGGAGGTCGCAAACGGTCGAGCCGTGATCATCGCGGGGACCGGTTCGAACAATACAGCAGTCAGTATTGAGAAAACGAAACGGGCCGCCGAACTTGGTGCGGAGATGGCGATGGTCGTCACACCGTACTATAACAAGTCGACACAGGCCGGGCTGATTGCTCACTTTACTGCGATTGCGGATGCGTCACCGATTCCGCTCATGCTCTACAATGTTCCGTCACGGACGGGTGTCGCCTTGGCACCGGAAACGGTCGGTGAGCTCGCGGAACATCCGCGCATCACGGCCTTGAAAGAAGCGAGTGGGGATATCTCGGTCATGGCGCAGATGATGGCCCATATTCCGGAAGGGTTCACCGTTTACTGTGGAAATGACGATCAAATCTTGCCGTACATGGCTTGGGGCGCACAAGGGGTCGTCTCCGTTTTATCAAACGTCTATCCGGGAGCGACGGTCGCGTTGGCAGACGCCCTATTGGCGGGTGATTTGCAGACAGCACGTACGTGGCAAATTCGTTTACTCCCAGTCATCGATGAACTTTTCGCAGAAGTGAATCCGATTCCGGTGAAGGCAGCGCTTCAAGCGCGAGGATTTGAAGTCGGTGCGCCACGTCTGCCGCTCGTTCCAATGAGCGCGACGGCTGAGGCGAAATTACTATCGGCGATGGAACAATTCAATGAGGTGAGACAATGAATGTTCTCATCCATGGGTTTGGCGCAATGGGACGCATTGTCGAAGAGGTCGCTCATGCGCAAGGTGTAAACGTAACGGCAATCGTCTCACCGGGAAGTGACGAGCACACGGCGACTCTGAATGAGGTGGACGTACCCGTCGATGTCGTGATCGACTTTTCGAACCCGGCGTTACTCCCTGATTTACTCGCGTTCGGACGGGAGCGCAATATTCCGCTCGTCATTGCGACGACGGGCTTCACACCGGAAGAATTGGCCGAGATCGAGACGGCTTCACAAGAGATCCCAATCTTTCAGTCTTATAACACCTCATATGGGATTGCACTGTTGAAACAGTTGCTCGACCAACTTGTCCCGCTCACTCTCGGATATGATATTGAAGTGATTGAGGCACATCATCGGAAGAAAGTGGACGCACCAAGCGGGACGGCAGAATTATTGGCACGTGCCATCGAAGCGAAGCGTGACGTGACACCGATTTACGAACGAACGTCACGTCGGGAAGCGCGTGCTACCGAAGAGTTGGGGATGCATTCCATTCGGGGTGGCACGATCTTCGGTGAGCATACCGTGCTCTTCGCCGGAGATGATGAAATGATTGAATTGAAACATACTGCGTTATCGAAACGCGTCTTTGCAAACGGGGCCCTTGCCGCTGCGGCAACGATCATCGATCGCCCGGCAGGACTTTATAATCTATCGAACTTATACGAGGAGGCTACTCATGTTACTCACAAACGCTTATGAAATCGCACAATATATTAAAGATGCTAAGAAGGAAACACCAGTTAAGCTTTACGTCAACGGTCAATTGGCGGGTCTTGAAATCGAGGAAGCGAAAGCATTCGGAACGGATGAGTCGAAACTGTTTTTGACGACGGCAGAACGCGCTGCGGCATTCTTAGAAGCCAATGCATCGGTCATCACAGATTCTCATCTTGAATATGATCGTCGCAACAGTGCTGTACCGATGCTCGATACGACACAACTCAATGCCCGAATTGAACCAGGCTCGTTCATCCGAGATCACGTTCAAATCGGCAACAACGCGGTCGTCATGATGGGAGCTGTCGTCAACATCGGAGCTGTCATCGGAGATGGTTCGATGGTCGATATGAACGCTGTCATCGGAGCACGCGGAACGCTCGGGAAGAACGTTCACCTTGGCGCAGGTGCCGTGGTCGCAGGGGTTCTTGAGCCACCTTCAAAAGATCCGGTCATCATCGAGGATGGTGTCATGATTGGGGCGAACGCAGTCATCTTAGAGGGCGTTCGCGTCGGTGAAAACGCAGTTGTCGCGGCAGGAAGTGTCGTCACACAAGACGTCCCTCCAGGTGTTGTCGTTGCGGGAACACCTGCACGAATCATCAAACAGAAAGATGAAAAAACTTCTGAAAAAACGCAACTTGTTGATGACTTACGCTCTCTCTAACGTATAATAGACAGAAAATATAAAAAATGAGGAATGGGAGAGTTGCATTATGGAACAGTATGGACAATGGATGTGGAAAGACGGGGCTTGGATTGAGCCGACTGACGCAAACACGAGTATCATGACACACGCGATTCATTACGGAAGCGGGTTCTTTGAAGGGATTCGCGCGTATCACACGGAGGAAGGTCCTGCTATCTTCCGATTACGTGAACACTTGGAGCGACTTGTTCGCTCGTGTGCATACTACCACGTCACGCTACCGTATACGGTAGATGAACTCGAACAAGCCACGATGGAATTGATTGAGCGAAACGGATTTGAAGCATGCTACATCCGTCCGTTCGTCTTCCTTGGAACACCATGGCAGGCACTTATGCCGACTGCTGAGACGAAGGTACATGTTGCCATCTCGTGTTGGCCGCTCGGTGAATATTTCAACAAGACGGTCGGGATTCGAGCGAAAGTGGCCTCGTATCGCCGCGTGTCTTCTACAATGATGCCAATGCAAGCGAAAGCGGCATCGAACTATATGAACTCACAGCTATTAAAAGGAGAGGCGCTCCGTGACGGATTCGACGAAGCGATTGCCCTTGATATGAACGGAAACGTCAGTGAGGCGAGTGTCGCGAACATCTTCCTCGTGAAAGGAAAAACGATTGCGACACCGTCCCTTGACTGTTCTGTACTCGATGGCATCACACGTCAAACGGTGATGCAATTGGCTCGCGAGGCCGGTTATGAAATCGTCGAGCGCCATATCGGACGCGATGAGCTCTATGTGGCTGATGAAATCTTCTTAACGGGAACGGCAGCCGAGGTGACGAGCGTCATCGAGGTCGACCATATCTCGATTGGTGGAGGTGTCCAGACGGTTGCGACAGAAATGTTGACACGCTATCGTGAAGCCGTAACAGGACAGCTTCCGGAACACCGCGATTGGATCACGTTCGTGAAATCAGCAGTAACAGAGTAAAGGAGTTTTGCACGATGGGAGTCACAATTGACTTGAATGCGATTCGCGAAAACAAACGCCGGATTGAAGCGCTCGGGCGCCCCGTGTTTGCGGTCGTGAAAAACAACGCCTATAACCTAGGAATGGAGCCAGTTGTGACGACTTTGTATGATGAAGGAGTCCGTCACTTCATGGTGACCACGTTAGAAGAAGCGATTGAAGTGCGAGCGCATGCAGAGTCGGCTCGCGTCCTCGTCATGAATCCGATATACACGTGGGAACACGTGCATACCCATGAATTTGACGTCGCAATCGGCTCGTATGAATGGCTCGTTTCACAGCGTGAGCATCTCGATGGCGTTCGCCTTCATTTGAAATTAGACGTCGGCATGAACCGATTCGGTGCCAAAACGTTTGAAGAAGCGCTACAGATCGTCGCCTTCTGCCAAAATGAAGGATTGAACCTTGTCGGACTATGTACACATTTTCCGCTCGCGGATGCGGACAATGCCGAAGTCGAGCATAGCGTCCAAGTCGAACGCTTTGCCGACTGGTCGACACGTTTGATGGAACGTCATACGTTTGAACTGATCCATGCGGCAAATAGTGCGGCCACGCTTCAAGACGACTCGCGCTTGCACCATTGCACACATGTGCGTGTCGGTATTTTCTTATACGGTTATTCATCGGTTGAGCCGGTTGAGTGGCTCGTACCTGCGTTTTATTGGGAGACAGAAGTGGTTGCCATCCACGACATCGAAGCGGGGGCTCATGTCGGGTATGGAACGGGATATACCGCGGAATCGAAAGAACGGATTGCTGTCTTACCTGTCGGATATGGGGATGGATTGATGCGGGCGAGACGTCACTTGCCTGTTCACATCGATGGGAAAGCATACCCGTTCATCAGTAACATCTTTATGAGCCATAGCTTCATCAAAGTCGACGAAGACGTACAAATCGGCGACCGCGTCACATTATATGGAATCGAGACGAAAATCGATGACGTGACACGTGTTGGCTATGCCAACAACTCAGAACAGCTCTGTGCCCGTTCGTGGCGTGTCCCACATCGCTTTGAAGGAGGAATTGTATGTACACCACCAATCAA
This sequence comes from Exiguobacterium sp. s132, assembly GCF_018617235.1. Lineage (GTDB taxonomy): Bacteria > Bacillota > Bacilli > Exiguobacteriales > Exiguobacteriaceae > Exiguobacterium > Exiguobacterium profundum. The sequence continues at coordinate 50,734 of NZ_JACSJU010000003.1, forward strand.
TCAGAATGTTTGATCGAAGGCGTGTCCGTCCGTGAACTTCAAGCGACGTACGGGACACCTTTATACATCATGAGTGAGCCAGAACTAGAGCGTCGCCTTAGAATTGTCCAGAATGCGTTTCTAGATAAGTATCCGAACACGTATGCGTTATACGCGTCAAAAGCATTATCGATTGCGGCCGTTTATGAAAAAGTGATGGCCGCAGGGTTAAGTGTCGATGTCGTCTCAAGGGGTGAGATGTACGTGGCACTGCATGCCGGTGTACCGGCGGAGCGCATTCACGTTCATGGATCGAACAAGACGATTCTTGACATCACGTATGCTCTCGAACAGGGGATTACACACTTTACCATCGACAATATGCGGGAGATCAGCCTCTTGTCAGGACTTGCGGCTGAATACAATCGCGAAGTCGATGTGCTTCTCCGCATTGTGCCTCAAGTTGTCGGGGGTGCCCATGCGGCGATTCAAACGGGTGGGGTTGATACAAAATTCGGTTTCCCGACGCATGACGACACGTATTTAGACGCGATTCGTGCAACGTTAGAAGCCGAGCACTTACAGTTGAAGGGAATCCATTGTCACGTCGGTTCTCAAATTCAAGATCCGACCCTCTTCATCAACACGGTGAAGACGATGGTGCGCTTCATGGATACGATTCGTCAGGAAACCGGCTATACGACGGACGTCTTGAACATCGGCGGGGGATTCGGCGTCGCTTACTTGGATGAAGACGAATATCTCGATTTTGCCCAGACGATGGAGCAAGTGATGGAGACGTTGGTCGAGGAGGTCGAGGCACGTGAATTGCCACTTCCGAAAATCGGGATTGAGCCGGGACGTTGGCTCGTCGCCAATGCGGGTGCCACGCTTTATGAGGTGGGGACCGTCAAAGAAGTGAGTGGCGTTCGTACATTCGTGTCTGTCGATGGCGGGATGACGGACAATATCCGTCCGGCATTGTATGACGCGGAGTATGAGGTCGTGGCAGCGACTCGGATGAATGAAGAGAAGACGCTCGAGGCAAAAATAGTCGGAGCGTGCTGTGAGTCGGGAGACATCATCTCGAACCGCTCATTGATCCCCCCTGTCACACCAGGTGACTTATTACTTGTCAAAGCAACAGGAGCGTACAATTTCTCCATGGCGAGCAACTATAACCAGATGCTTCGTCCAGCTGTTGTCTTCGTGAAGGACGGGGCACATCGACTTGTCGTTCGTCGCCAAACGTTTGAAGACTTGGTGGCATGTGAGGTCATTGGACAATCAACGTAAGACTGCAGAGCAATCTGTAGTCTTTTTTTTGATTTTGAAATGAGAACGTTTTTCAATTATGATAGAGAAGAGAAAAAAAGGGGAAGTGACGGTCATGACAAAGACAGCAGCACAAAAGCTAATTGAAGAAAGACGTACGGTCCGTATGTTCAAAGAAGCACCAATCGATACGAAAGTGCTCTATGAAGTGTTGCAATCGGCACATCATGCACCATTTCACAATAAAATCGAACCATGGAATGTGTATGTGTTCAATGGGGATGGGAAGCAAGTGTTACTCGATGCGCTCGAACCAGCCTTCTCGGAGGCGTCAGAAGGGCAACGCGAAAAGGTGACGGGACGGATTTTAAATGCGGCAACCTGTATGTATGTGACGGCAAAACATTTTGAAACGGACAAAGGGAATCGTGACGCGTTACTCGCGACGGCGACATTCATTCAAAATGTTCAGCTGCTCTTAAGTGAACGTGAGATCGGGATGGTCTGGCGGACGGGTGGACTGTTCGATGATGCACGGTTGAAGGAAATGATTGGGGCGGAAGGGGAGACGTTTATCGGTCTCCTGCAAATCGGGAAATATGACACAGAAGATATCCCTACACCGAAAGCGCGACAACCGATTGATTCGCATCTCATCATGTTTGAATAATAAAAAGCGAGCGATGGGGAATCCTCGCTCGCTTGATCTATATATCGGTCAGTTATCGCTTTAATTTTGTTGCGAGCCAATCTTGAATCACAGTCGTTGGAATCATCCAGTCGTTCCTCCATTTTTAGAATCTTCTTCTCTACTATTATCCAAATGCATACGTTCCCAAACCTCTCGATGTGCGCCATGAAGGGCATCATCGAATGAATCATCGATATGAAGGCCATAACTTGGATTGATGGACGAGGCATACAGGTCTAGCATGAGTTGATCATGGTTCGGATACATAGAGTGGGCTCCTTTCAATACATCAGCTTGGCTACAACTTCAGTATACAAAGGAACTATGTAGAAAATTCGAGAGAAACGTTAACATTTTATGAATCTTGTAAACGCTTTCACAATTGTTGGATTTCGCGAACTGGAACGCACGACTGCTTATATTGTTCGGCACGCTTGGCATATTTCTTTACCGTTCTCTCCATGATAAAACGATCTTCATCGTTTAATGGACGAACGACTTTTGCTGGGACGCCCATGACCATCACCCCTTCAGGAATCTGCATGTTTGGTGTGACGAGCGCACCGGCAGCGACAAAGGACCCTTTTCCAATCTTCGCCCCATCGAGTACGGTAGCGTGCATGCCAATCAAGCAATCTTCTTCAATCTCACAGCCGTGAATCATCGCCATGTGGCCAATCGAGACGCGATCATGAATGATTGTCGGTGAGCCTTCATATTGATGAATCATCGAACCATCCTGAATGTTGACGTATGAACCGATTTGAATGGGTCCTTCGTCTCCACGGATGACGGTATTGAACCATACTCCCGAGTGAGCGCCGATGGTCACGTCTCCAATCACGTGTGCCCCTGGTGCAAGATAAGTCGTCGGATCGACTTTTGGTGTCAACTCTCCTAATTTGTATTGCATCGTTGTAACCCCTTTCAGAAAGATATGTTATCATTGTCGCACAACTTGAAAAAGAAATTGCAACGAAAAGAATATTCTTGGTAAGATAGTTAAAATACATTGAATAAGGAGATCAAGAGATGGAGAAACAACATTTGATTGACATCGCCGCAAAGAAAAAGAAAGCGGCCGTCGTCTTTAAAGACGTCGCAGTGATTGACGTGTACAGTCGTGAGACGATTCGTACAGACGTCGCCATCGACGCAGGATATATCGTGGCTATTGGGGAAGGGTACGATGGAGAGGTCGAGTATCACGATCCGACGTGGACGCTTGCACCGTCCTTTATCGATTCGCACGTCCATATCGAGTCATCGATGGTCCCCCCGCATGAATTTGCGAAAGCAGTCTTACCACTTGGTGTCACAACGGTGATTGCTGACCCTCATGAGATTGCGAATGTGAACGGAGCACTCGGGATTGAGTACATGTTGGCAGATGCGAAAGGACTTCCACTCGACGTTCGGATGATGCTTCCGAGTTGTGTACCAGCGACACCATTTGAACATGCGGGCGCAAAACTGTATGCAGAAGATTTGGTACCGTTTTTAGGAGATCCAGGGGTGCATGGCCTAGGCGAAGTCATGGACTATCCATCAGTTGAAGCTGGAAGTGAAGACATGCTTCAAAAGATCGCGCAGACGGAACAAGCGGGTAAAGTCGTGGATGGACATGCTTCAGGTCTCAACCCCGATCAATTGAATGTATATCGCTCAGCAGGAATCATGACGGATCATGAATGTACGACTGCGGAAGAGGCGATTGAACGAGTGCGACGTGGATTCTACGTTCAAATTCGGGAAGGGTCCGTTGCTCGAAACGTGGAGAAGGTGAGCCTAGCCGTTACGGAAAGCAATGCCCACCGCTTCCTTTTCTGTACGGATGATAAGCATTTGGATGACTTGGTCGCGGAAGGTGGAATCGACTACAACATCCGTACCGCCATCAAGCAAGGGGTTAAGCCGGAAACGGCCTATGCCATCGCAAGTCTACATGCCGCAGAGGCCTATGGATTAAAAGAGGTCGGGGCGATTGCACCTGGTAAGAAGGCGAACTTCGTTATCTTGTCAGACGTCGAATCGGTAAAAATCGAACAAGTCTTTGTGAATGGTACGCTCGTCGCGGAGAAGGGGAATGCGACGTTTGAATCGGAAGGGATTGAAGTGCCGAAACCGATGAAAGGTGAGCTCGCTTTACCCGAATTGACCGCCGAGTCGTTCCGACTTGCCGCAAGTGAAGAAGAAATCGATGTCATTCAAGTGCTTCCGAACAGCTTGTTGACGAAACGACAGCGTCTCACGTTCCAACCAGACGCATCAGGCGCAGATTTATCGCAGGATATCGCGACGCTTGCCGTCATCGAACGCCATCACGGGACAGGCCATATGGCTCTTGCCCCGGTAACGGGATTCGGCTTGAAACGAGGTGCCCTAGCAGCCACGGTTGCCCATGACAGCCATAACTTGGTCGTCGCCGGGGTCAGCCCGGAAGACATGTTGCTCGCGGCGAGAACGCTTGAAAAAGTAGGGGGAGGGGTCGTCGCCGTATCGGAAGGAGAAGTGCTTGCCGTCCTTCCGCTCGAGATTGGTGGACTGATGACGAAGCGACCATATCGTGAAGTGGCAGAGATTCTGGAACAGCTCAATGATGCGCTAGATGTCGTGGGAGCCCATCGTCATTTCAATCCGTATTTGACGATGTCCTTCCTCGCCTTACCGGTCATTCCTGACTTGAAATTGACCGATATGGGATTGTTCGACGTGACCACGTTCTCATTCATCAACGCTTGACTCGGTCTAACGTATGATTTTTGTTAAGAACCGTCGATAACGATTGAATGCGTGACGGGAAGTTGGTATAGTTACGTCAAGTTTCATCGGGTCAACATTGAAAGGGGGGATATTACAGATGGAACAAGTTGCTTACAATCGGTCGTATGATGAACATGAGGAATTGATCAATTCTGTATATCGTGCTTTCAAGGACCGATGCGAAGAACTACCAGAAGAAACTCAGACAAAACGTCGTTTACGACGACTCATTTTCTCTACGATTAAAGAACAGACGAAGTCTCACGCTGACCGATTCGTGTTGTATCACTTCTTCAACGACTTCTTTAAAGCGGTGGAAACGAATGACCAAGAAGCACTCGCTGTCTTGAAGCGAATCATTCGTGATGAAAAAAACTATTGATATGTGACACCAACCTGTGATAATTTAGACGTAACTTTAAATGAATATTCGTGCTATCGATGAGGTAGAGGTGCGATGCTGATGAGTAAGTAGTCGGAGGATGACAACGATGAGGACTACAAAAAGGCAGGATCGCCGAAGTGCAACACCATGTCCGTGGGGTTGTGCTGGGCTGACGGGAAATACCCGTCGGACTGCCATACATATTTACGTATGGAGCGCTCCAAGTCGGCTAAGAAAGACGGAACATCCAGCGAGGGTGTCGGCTTTGTTGCCGATGCCCTCGCTTTGCGTTTTTTTAAGCATAGGGGGGCCTCATCCTAATAAAAAAGGAGGAATTCAGCATGGTAGATTATTCAACATCGGTACTCTCACTCGTACCGGCATTACTTGCAATTATTATGGCAATCACAACACGAAAGGTCATCCCATCACTCGGTGTCGGGATTATCGCAGGAGTCCTTCTCTTGCATAACTTCAATCCAATTGATTCGATTCAATACTTGTGGTCGAACATCATCGCTTTATTCTGGGCGGATGGAGCCATCAACGAATGGAACGTCTTGTTGATTGCGTTCTTGCTCCTTCTCGGGATTTTATCGTCAATCATTCAAACATCAGGTGGCGCACGCGCATTTGGTGAATGGGCTGCGGCGAACGTCAAGACAGCACGCGGTGCACGTCTCGTCTCATTCGGACTGGGTATTTTGATTTTTATCGATGACTACTTCAATAGCTTGGCGGTCGGAAACATCAGTCGTCCACTCACAGACCGTAAAAACATCTCACGTGCAAAGTTGGCTTACACGATTGACTCAACGGCAGCACCTGTCTGTGTCATCAGCCCGCTTTCAAGTTGGGGTGCATATATCATCGCCATCATCGCAGGTATTTTGGCAAAATACTCGATTGACAGCTATTCGTCATTCTCTGCATTCATTCAAATCATCCCAATGAACTTCTATGCCGTCTTCGCACTACTCTTGACAGCATATGTGGCATTCACTGGACTTGCCATCGGACCGATGCGCACGCACGAACTTCGTGCCCTCCAAGGGGAGTTGTATGATTCGGCAAAAGGAAAGCCGATGGGGATGAGCGAAGATTTACACGAGCACGAAGGTGGAAAAGTACGTGATTTGATCGTACCAATTATCACGCTTATCATTGCGACAGTGTCAGCGATGCTTTACACGGGTGGTCAAGCGCTCGCGGTTGACGGTCAAGACTTCTCGTTGATTGGAGCCTTCGAATCGACAGACGTGACACGCTCACTCGTTGCGGGTGTTGTCATCAGTTTGATTGTCGCATTCTTGCTTCTCATTGGTCGTAAAATCCCAACGCGTGACTATGGAAAAGCGGCATGGGAAGGCGTTCGTGCCATGTGGCCGGCTGTCTTGATTCTCTTGTTTGCTTGGACAATCATTGCGGTCATCAGCGACATGAAGACTGGTGAATACTTGGCGAGCTTCGTGACAGATACAATCGCTGCATCTTACTTGCCACTCCTTCTCTTCTTGATTGCCGGAATCATGGCATTCTCGACAGGAACGAGTTGGGGAACATTTGGTTTGATGCTTCCGATCGGTGCCGACTTGATCATGGCTGTTGAACCCGAACTCCTTCTCGCGTCACTTGCAGCTGTATTGGCCGGTGCGGTGTTTGGTGACCACTGTTCACCAATCTCAGATACAACGATTCTCAGCTCAACAGGAGCGGGCTCGCACCACATCGACCACGTGGTGACACAATTGCCGTATGCTATTCTTGCAGCGGTCGTGTCAGCGATCGGTTACTTGGTGCTCGGAATTACAGCATCGATTTGGATCGGATTCTTCGCTGCATTGATTTCGTTTATCGTATTGGTAGGAGTCGCAGAAGTGATTTCAAAACGTGGGAAAGTACCTGCAGAACTTCGCGCAAAGCGTGAGGCGTGATATATGAAAATGACTTCCATCAAATCGATGGAAGTCATTTTTTATGTGCGGTTGTCACTGCATAAGTGAGACGGTCGAGTAGTTTACCGAGAATGAACCAAAAGGGAACTATGATGTCCAGTGATAGGCTGTGGTAATGAAGATGAATGACGTACAAAGAAAACCAAGGTGTCTCGAGCAACCAAAATGGAGGCGAAGTAGATGTTCTTGTCATCCAATCCAGATACATTCATGATGCAGATCGTGACAGCTAATAAGGTGAACCGCAGTGTCAAACTTTTTATAGAGAGACTTTCACGACAGAAAAACCTCCCTGGTCCATGTAGGAATCAAGGAGGTTACAATCATTATTTCACGTCAAGCCACTTGAAACTTGCATCGGCACCGAACGGGTGACGGTACATGTTCTCGATGTTTGAACGCTCTAAGTATGCCTCACCTTTTTGATAAATCGGAGCGATGGCAAAGTCTTCTTCGAGAAGGATGCGTTCTGCTTCTTGCATTGCTTCCCAACGTTTCATCTGATCGGCTTCTTTCTTCGCAGATTGAATCAACTGATCATATTCGTCATTCGAGTACTCCATACGGTTAAACGGTCCGTCTGTGACCCACATGTCGAGGTATGTCATCGGATCCTGATAGTCAGGGCCCCAACCAGCTGCAGAAACGTCATATTCGCCTTTCCCTTCAAGATCAAGGAAGTTTTTGAACGGTTGCTGTTTGATGTTAAGTGTCAAACCAGGCAAGTTCTTCTCAAGTTCGCCTTTGATGAACTCGTTCACTTTCTTGAACGCTTCTTCGTCACGTGAGAGGAACTCGAGTTCGATTGTTTCAACACCTAATTCTTCTAATCCTTTTTCCCACGCGGCTTTTGCTTCATCTACGTTGTAGTTGAGGAGGTCTGGATACTTCTCACGGAAGTCAGCTCCGTCTTCTGTGAACGTGAAGTCTTTCGCTACGATATAGTTCGCCGGTTGCGATCCATCTGTTAAGATGACATCTGTCACACTCTGTTTGTCGAATCCTTTCGCAAGTGCTTCACGGATGTTGACGTTTTGGAGCGCTTCGTTCTTTTGGTTGAAACGAAGGAAGTTGATTCGAGCATCGGCACGCGTTTTGAACTCGTCGCTGTCTTCGAATTGCGGAACGAATTCAGAAGAGAGGAGCGTGTAGTCCGCTTCACCCGACTCGAACAAGTTGACCCCAGTCGATACGTCTTTTACGACTTTGACGTTGATCGTGTCCATCTTGACGTTTTCAGCATCCCAATATTCAGGGTTCTTCTTGTAAACCCATCCTGCATTGTCTTGCCACTCGCTCAAGACGTAAGGTCCGTTATAGAGTGTCTTGTCGACAGATGTTGCGAACTCTTCGCCTTGCTCTTCGACGTACTCTTGTTTTTGCGGCATATACGTTGGGAATCCAGTCAAACCTAAGAAATAAGGAGCTGGTGCTTCCAATTGTACTTCAAGCGTTTTTTCGTCAATCGCTTTTGCGCCGAGGTCGTCGAGCGACATTTCACCCGCAAGGATTTTGTTCGCGTTTTTCAAGTCTTGAAGAATATAGGCATACTCCGCACCTGTTTCAGGATTGAGGGCACGTTTCCAAGAGTAAACGAAGTCTTCAGCTGTAATTGGAGAACCGTCTGACCAGTTTGCGTCACGTAACTTGAAAGTGTATGTAAGTCCATCCTCAGATACTTCGACATCTTCGGCAATCCCCGGTGTCGGTTGGTTGTTCTCATCTAGACGATACAATCCTTCGAACACGTTGTTTGTCACGATGATCGATGTCGAGTCTGTTGTCAGTGTCGGATCGAGCTGCGGCAAGTCCGTCGCCGATACCATTGTGATTTCTTTTTTCGCATCGCTCGAAGATGAACCTTCTGAACTTGATGAGTCATCTCCTGTGCTACAAGCAGCCGTCGCCAATAATGCGACCCCCGATAACGCTAACCATTTTTTGTTACGCATCATACAACCTCCCGAAAATTCTGATAATTTAGAATATGTTGTAATTAAACTACATCTGACATGAATATGCAATGGAATTTTTTAAATTATCCGAAAATATAAACTTATTTAGAATGACTATTCATCAATCCTTTCAGGAAGTAGAATAGAAAAATCAACGAATGATTATACAATATTTTTGTATAGTTATTCGTGCAGATAGGATAGTAGTGGAGGCGTTAAATTGAAACAACATTCAGCCGGAATCGGCTTTTTCGGTCTTGCGGCAATGGTCGTCGGGACCATGATTGGTGGAGGTGCGTTTAACCTGCCTGGTGCAATGGCACAAGGGGCAGGGGTCGGACCAGTTTTAATTGGATGGGGGATTACGGGTGTCGGCATGATTATGCTCGCCTTTGTGTTTCAGTTTTTAGCAAACACGCGGCCAGAGCTAGAAGGCGGAATTTACGCCTATGCCCGTGAAGGTTTCGGGAAGTTTGTCGGATTCAACAGCGGATGGGGGTACTGGATGTCGGCTTGGATTGGGACGGTAGCCAACATCACATTGATTTTCAGTACATTGGCTTATTTTTTTCCTATATTCTCAGCAGAACACCGACTGTTTCGCTTGTTCGTGAGTGTCGTTCTGATTTGGGGCTTATTTTGGCTCATTTCACGTGGGATGCGTGAAGCGGCACTTCTCAATATCGTGACAACGATTGCGAAACTCGTCCCGATTATTTTGTTCATCGTGTTGATCCTATTCGCGTTTAAAATAGATACGTTCCAAGTCGATTTTTGGGGAGAAACAGGGTTTGTTTGGGCGGATGTGTTTCCACAAGTGAAGTCGACGATGCTCGTCACACTCTGGGCATTTGTCGGTATCGAGGGAGCGGTCGTATTGTCATCGCGCGCACGTCACAAGAAAGATGTCGGTCGTGCCACGGTCATTGGCCTGATTGGGACGTTATTGATTTACATGATGATTTCCATCTTCTCGTTTGGTGTCATGACACAGGAGCAACTCGCTGCGTTGCCTGAACCGTCGATGGCATATGTGTTAGAAGCGGTCGTCGGCCCGTTCGGCGCAACATTGATTAACATCGGACTGCTCGTATCATTAACAGGCGCATTGCTCGGCTGGACGATTTTAGCGACGGAGATTTCGTACGTGGCGAGCCGGGATGGGGTGTTTCCGAAAGTATTTCACCGTTTGAATGCGAACGAAACACCAGTGAACGCGCTATTCATCACCCAAGCGTTCACTCAAGTGGTCACGGCCATCGCCTTGTTTTCAGAACAGACGTATCTCGTGCTTTCAAGCATCGCTGGAATCGCAGCACTCGTTCCTTATCTATTCTCGGCACTCTATGGATGGATGGAGGCGAAGCGGGCGACGTCGCTACGGATGATGGTCGTTTCCGGGATTGCCTCGCTATACGCCGCCTGGTTACTCTATGCTTCAGGATTCGAGTATGTCTTGATTGCGATGATTCTATACGCACCTGGCATCTTCGTCTTTCTTTTGGCAGAACGGGAACAAGGACGACCGTTCTTGACCCGTACCCAGTCGATGATTGCCTTGATTATTCTATTATGTGCGACCTATGGCATTTATGGACTTTGGACAGCCGCGATTGCCCTATAAGAAAACTCACCGGCGTCTCAAGCGTCCGGTGAGTTTTTTGATGATCGGAGTAATTGTTCGATTACACTTGGTGAAGCAGGTCTCGCATATAAATAGCCCTGGAAAGAATCGCAATCTGTCGACTTTAAGTGTGCCAACATCTCTTCATCTTCGACTCCCTCTGCGACGACGTGGAGATTTAAACTCTTCCCAAGATGGACGATGACATCGAGGAGATGAGATTTGGACGCCATCCAATCATCGAGAAAGACTTTATCGATTTTGAGTTCATCGACCGGGAAGGACTTCAAATACTGCAAGGACGAGAAGCCTGTTCCGAAATCGTCAATCGACAGTCGATAGTTCAAGCGCTTGATTTGTTCCATGCGTTCGATGATTTCATCAGTTTGTTGCATGACAAGACTTTCCGTGATCTCCAAAATGACGTCTGCCGGGTCGAGCTGGAGTTGTTGCTTGATGTTTCGTAACGTATTCAAAAAACTGTCGCTTCGGAATTGATTAGGCGAAATGTTGATTGCCATCGAGAGCGGTTGATCGAACTCGGCTTTCCAGGCTTTCAGTTGTTTCGTTGCCTCTAAGATGACCCAGTTGTTGATGGGAACGATGAGTGCCATCTCTTCCGCGAGCGGAATGAACTCTGAAGGCGGGATTTGTCCCAGTTCGTCGTGATGCCAACGAAGGAGTGCCTCAAAACCGATGAGCCGGTCTGTGGCAAGTTCATACTTTGGTTGATACTCAAGATAAAAATGCTTTTCTTCAAGGGCTCGGTACATCGCCTTCTCAATATGGATTTGTCTCGAGAAAGCGGCATCCATATCTTTTGTCACAAATTGAATCGTACCGACGCCGATCTGTTTCCCTTTGAAGAGGGCACTTTCAGCACGTGTATACAGTTCCTCGAGTGAACTTGTCGAAGACGGATAAAATACGCATCCGATCGAAATCGATACCATGATGGAGTGATGGTAAATCCGGAACGGACGTTGCAGTTCGTGTTGCAGATGTCGGAGTACTTGGAACACTTCTTCTTTCGATTCCTCGAAGAACATGACACCGAACAGTCCGCCCGTAGGATGGAATAAAAGAGCGGATTCCGGAATAAGATGCAGTGCGCGCTCTTTGATTTGGATGAGAAGTTCGTTCCCAACGCGAGACCCGAATGACTCATTGATAATTTTGAAGCGGTCGATATCAAACAAGGCAATATGAAGGAGACCTTCTCGCTCATCGATTTGTCGAAGGATTGAGTCGTAGCGACGTAAAAACCCTTTTTTATTATAAAGTCCGGTCAACTCATTTTGATAAGCGAGGAACTGGACTTCTTTTTCAAGACGCTTCTTTTCCGACACATCAAATCCGAATGCGGTATATTGAATCACTTCATTCTTCTCACTAACAATCGGTACGACAGTCAAGTTAAGCCAACACGGCTCTGACTCATGTTGCTTACAGGAGATCGGCATCTCACCGTTCCAAATCCGATTGGTCGCAAGTGATTTTAAAACGTTACGCGAAATCCCGTCCTGTTCACTTGAATCATGAATGAGTTCGAACCATTCGCGTCCGATTAGCTGTTGCTCCGTCGCATCGAGTAGACGGCATAACGAAGGATTGATGTCTACAATCTCGCCTTTCGCATTTGTCGCCAAGTAATGCGTGGACTGTTTGATCATCTCTTGAAAATGATGAAGTAGATTGAACTGTTCTGTACTGATGAGCGGTCCAAATCCTTTTGGGAGAAACGCTAAAAAATAACCATAAATCCCTTCGAGCGAAAAAGATTGCAGGTAGGCAGTCGCATAGATGACGGAGCCATCCTTATGTTGAAACGGCGTCATCGCCGTTGTCGAGAATGGATATTGAAGGAGGAGCGGCGACCATGTTTCGAGAGCATGATCTAATTGCCGGACGACCGGCAGTGGTTGATGGAGGACTTCGTCACGTTCCCAGCCGAATAAAACTTCGGCATGCGTATTCCATAATAGGACCGTACCATCTTGAGAAATATAACAACACGGAACAGATAAAGCATCGATGAATTCATCTACTGGTAAATCACGCAATGAAGCCACATCATTTCCTCCAATCTGTCATGCTAAATGCATATTCTAATGTCAGTGTACCTGATTTTGCCAATTCAAGGAATGCTTAAGTTCGTCATTGTCAAAAGAAAGAGGGACGTCATATACTGAAAGAGTAAGATAGTTTTGAATAAGGGGGAAACAATATGTCAAAAACACATGATGTGATTGAATTGACAGAGAAGTTCGGGGCACATAACTATCATCCACTACCGATTGTCATTTCGGAGGCGAAAGGGATTTGGGTAACCGATCCTGAGGGGAATCGCTACATGGATATGTTAAGTGCATACTCTGCTGTCAATCAGGGACACTGTCATCCGAAGATCATCCAAGCGCTTAAAGATCAAGCGGATAAGATCACGTTGACGTCGCGCGCCTTTTATAACGATCAACTCGGACGTTTTTACGACAAAGTGGTAACGCTTACAAAGAAACAGATGGTGTTACCGATGAACACGGGTGCAGAAGCGGTCGAGACGGCCGTGAAGACAGCACGTCGTTGGGCATATGACGTGAAGGGCATTCCGGGACAAGCGGAAATCATCGTCTGCTCAGGAAACTTCCATGGACGGACTATGGCTGCTGTGTCGATGTCGACAGAAGCGGAATATCAGCGTGGATTCGGACCATTATTGCCAGGGTTCAAAGTTGTGCCATACGGTGATATCGACGCGTTCGAAGCGGCGATCACAGAGAATACAGCTGCGTTCATCGTTGAACCGATTCAAGGGGAAGCTGGAATCATCATTCCGCCGGCTGGTTATTTGAAGCGGGCATCTGAGCTCTGTAAAGAACATAATGTCCTCTTCGTCGCAGATGAAATTCAGTCTGGACTTGGTCGTTCTGGAAAGTGGTTTGCCATCGAGTGGGAAGACGTCACACCGGATATGTATATTCTCGGAAAAGCACTCGGAGGCGGAGTCTTCCCAATCTCATGTGTTGCAGCTGATCAGGAGATTCTTTCGGTCTTCAACCCAGGCTCGCACGGGTCGACGTTTGGTGGAAACCCGCTTGCTTCGGCTGTCTCCGTCGCGGCTCTTGAAGTGTTAGAAGAAGAAAACCTACCGGAACGTTCGCTAGAACTCGGGACGTACTTCATGGATCGCTTGAAGTCGATCGACAATCCGATGATTCGTGACGTTCGCGGACGTGGACTCTTTATCGGCATTGAGTTGACGGAGTCGGCTCGTCCTTATTGTGAGGCGCTAAAAGAGCGGGGACTTCTCTGTAAAGAAACACATGAAACCGTGATTCGATTGGCACCACCGCTTGTGATCACGAAAGAAGAACTCGACCAAGCATTCGAAGCAATCGAAGCCGTATTGGCTCCCGCAGCTATTTCGTAAGAAGCGTCAGCTTGGTATAATGAAGTCAGTTCAATCGACACCTGCCTAGCAGGTGTCTTTTTCGTGGAGGAGGAGTTGGATGATTTACATATATGTCGGATTGGCAGGGGCGGTCGGTGCTTTGGCACGCTATGGCCTTGGTATGATGATCGATTCGATTGGACCGAGCGCATTCCCGGTTTCGACATTGCTCATCAATCTCAGCGGTAGTTTTTTGTTAGGGTGGTTGACTCACATGTTTCTTCGAACGGGTAAACTTTCTCCTCAATTCGTCACGATTGTGGGGACTGGAATGATTGGTTCCTTCACTACATTCTCCACGTTTAGCGTTGAAACGATTCGATTATTAGACGAAAGTCGGATAGGGTTGGCGCTTCTATACGTCTTTTTGAGTATCACGCTTGGACTCGGGAGCTCATGGCTTGGTTATCGTGTCGGCGTGAGACGAAAAGGTGAGGTGAAATAGAGTGACAATCATGTGGATTGCGACAGGTGCCTTTTTTGGTGCGATGTGTCGTTTTGCTATCGGTCAACTGATGAAACGGTGGTCTGATTCCACCTTTCCATTTGCAACATTATTCGTCAATGTGTCGGGTTCGTTTGCTCTTGGGTATTTATATGCCCACACGAGCCATCCGTCGCTCCTTCTCTTTTTAGGGATTGGATTTTTAGGGTCGTTTACGACGTTTTCGACTTTGAAACTTGAATTGATGCGGTTTGCGACAAAAGACTGGATTCGATTCGGACTTTATCTCCTTGCGACATATCTGTTTGGAATACTGGCTGCTTATATCGGCTGGTCAATCTAAAACAACGCCCCTTCCATCTCGAAGGGGCGTTGTTTTATTCTGCAAGTTGAAGCTTCTCGGTACATGAAGCACAAGTCGTTTCGTATGATTCGCACTGTTCATCCATATGCTTCCCGCATTCCTGGCACGTTTTGTCCGGTAGTTTTTGATAAAACTCGACAGATGATTCGAGTCGGCTCGCCCATTCATTCATATGAAAATGCCTCCTTCGTAGATGTGTCACAGTATTGGTTGTTGTCATGATTGTATTATAACAGATGACATTAAGTCAACCATAATATATAACAGATATATTCAGGATTTTTTGCTACACTATACACATCAAAAGACGAGGTGAAAAAAATGAAAGTGCCACAGTGTGAAACGATTGGAATTCAATCAGAGGACGTTCCAACGCTACAAACCGCCTTGGCGCAATTAGATGCGCCTCGAGTCAGTCGTTTGTTTAAAGCGTTCGCTGATCCGACCCGTCTAAAAGTGCTGTATGTGTTGACGCTCGAACATGAACTATGTGTATGCGATGTGGCGGCCGTTATCGGTCACTCTAACGCGACCGCATCTCACCATTTACGGACATTACTCGAACAAGGGTTGGTAAAGTATCGTAAAGAAGGGAAAGTCGTTTATTATTCATTGGATGATGAGCATGTGAGACAGCTCGTTGAAATTGCATTGACACACAGTGAAGAACAAAAAGACGTTTAAGTTCAATGACCGTCCCCATTCGAGGGGCGGTCATTTTTTTGGTACTTGTCTTCGATTAAAATTCACGTTACGATATATTCAAATGAACGTTTGAATGTTAGGGGGATATGATGAGAAATCGAGACGTACTTTCTGTGTCCGGTATTACCTGTACGAATTGTGCAGCTAAGATTGAGCGAGATGTATCGAAACGTGAAGAAGTCGCATCTTGTCAAATTGATTTTGCGACGAGTCGTATGGTGATTGAATGGGTGGACCCGTCGAACCGTGACAAGATGCTTCAGTCAATTGAGCAGACGATGGGGCGGATTGAACCGGGAGCGAAGTTTGTAAAACAAGATGATGATCAAACCGAAGGACGAGATTGGACGCTTTGGAGATTTCTCACAGCCGCTCTTATTTTTTCGATGGCCATTTGGACAGATTCGACTTTAGGATTCATTGCGGCATATTCACTTGCTGGCTACGACGTCGTATACGGTGCGGTCCGGAACGTATGGAACCGGGAATGGTTTGACGAGAAATTTTTAATGACCATTGCGACAATCGGGGCATTCGCCATTTCAGAATACCCGGAAGCGGTAGCAGTCATGCTGTTTTATCAGCTCGGTGAATACGTGCAAGGACGGGCGGTACGCGCCTCCCGAAAATCGATTCAGTCCTTGTTGAATATGAAACCGACCCGGGCGCGTGTACTCGAGGCGGGTCAGGAAATGGAACGATTGCCGGAAGACGTGTCGGTTGGGTCACATCTCGTCATTCGTTCAGGAGAACTAGTCCCGATGGACGGATTCGTCGTGAGTGGGGCGAGTTCCCTAAATACATCGTCTATGACAGGTGAATCCGTTCCAAGGCAAGTGAGCGCGGGCGAGGAAGTGTTGGCAGGTATGGTCAATATCGAGGGGCGCCTCGTCGTTGAAACGACGAAACTCGCGGCTGAGTCGAGCCTTCAAAAAATGATTGCTCTCGTCGAAGAGGCGAATGGAAAGAAAGCAAAAACGGAACAAATGATCACACGATTGGCAAAAGTCTACACGCCGATCGTGGTAGTCATGGCTACACTTGTCGCATTCATTCCACCCTTGTTTGTCGGGGACTTAAATGAATGGATTTACCGGGCCTTGATTTTTCTCGTCATCAGTTGCCCGTGTGCACTTGTGATTTCTATCCCGTTAGGTTATTTCGGGGGGATCGGTTCTGGATCGAAACAAGGGATTCTTGTAAAAGGTGGCGAGTTCCTTGACACGTTGACTGAAGTGGATACAGTGGTCTTCGACAAAACAGGGACATTGACGACCGGGCGATTTGAAGTGACCGATATCGTGACGACAGACGGCATCACTAGCGATGAACTGTTACGGTTAGCTGCCCGTGTCGAACAAGCATCCAATCATCCTCTTGCGCAAGCAATCGTCCGTCGTGCTGGGGAGGTTCAATCGTTTGATTCGATTCAAGAGGAGCCGGGATATGGTCTGCGTGCACGAGATGGTGACGACGAGGTGTATGTAGGGAGTGCCCGTTACATGGAACGGTTAGGTCAAGTGATTGCAGATTCGTCAATCGGGACGAATGTACATGTGATGAAGAATAATCGTTGGCTTGGACGAATCGAACTGATGGATACGGTAAAGCCGGATGCGATGGCTGCAATCGAACAATTGAAACGAATCGGAATCCAGACGGTCATGCTATCTGGAGATCGTCGAGAAGTCGCTACAAAAATTGGCAAGCAACTCGGATTGGATGAAGTACGAGGGGAGTTGCTGCCGCACGAGAAAGTGGAGGCAATCGAACGGATGCTCGGAACGCGTAAAGTTGCTTTTGTCGGGGATGGTATGAATGATGCGGCGGCTTTGGCCCGGGCAGACGTCGGTCTCGTCATGGGTGGCGTCGGAAGCGATACAGCAGTCACGGCGGCGGACGTGGTATTGATGCATGATGCGCCAACGGATGTCATTCGGGCCATTGAGCTAGGCAAACGAACGAAGCGCGTCGTCTGGCAAAATATTTTCTTTGCCTTTGGAATCAAAGCACTTGTCATGCTTTTAGGATTGTTCGGCATCGCAACGATGTGGGAAGCGGTATTTGCGGACGTGGGAGTGGCGCTTCTTGCCATCGCGAACGCGACGCGGTTACTTCGTATGACATCATGAAAGAAGTGTCTCGGTTTTGTACCTGAGACACTTCTTTTTTTATTCGATTCTGTCGTGATGCGTTTTAATGCGCAACAACATAAAGGTGAGGATGACAATAATAGCAAGAAGTAAAAAAGTGATGGTGAAAAGGACTTGTGTCAAGAAAGATACTTGATTCTCTGCCGCAATCAACTCTTTATGAATGTCTTTGTATTGCATTTGTTTGAGAGACCGTAAATCTTCTAAAATCGTTTGCCGAAGTTCTGTCATCGTTTCTGCGACAGCCGTCGCTTTCACTAAGTCGCCTTCTTCATAGATGACGAGAACGCGGTCGGCTTCCTTTTCCCAAATGGCATCTCGTTCGAGTAAATCGAGGACAGAGCTCGGTGTGTCCGGGTCATCGATGATGGATTGTTTAAGGTCTTTGGCTTGTCGAGACATGCTATAGTACATCTCTAAAAAGTGTCGGTCTTCATATGCGAGTAATCCACGAATGGCATTTGCCCGTTCGACGTTATAATACATCACGTCTTCAATCGATTCATAGGAGTCGAGTTGTTCGCCTTGAATGGTTTCGAGACGCTCATTTGTTTCTTTCAATTGAAAAATAAAAATAAAAATAATCGAAATAGATAAGATTGATAAACTGATCCATAATAAAATCCACTTTCGTTGTGACATCGTGACCCTCCTTTCTTCTACATCGTACATGATTTTGTAAAAAACGACAGAAAATATTTTTTTGAAAAAGGAAAAAACGGGGAAATGTATAATCATTAAGAGTAGTGTCTCTTGATGAGAGAAGACAATTAGATGCATAAGGAGAGTCAATATGTCAGAGAACTCGACGTTACACAAGCTGTGCCAGGTTTTACGAAACAAGCGAACCAATCTTACCTATGAGATTCCGAGTCTTTGGAATCGCATGCGTTTCCATTCCGAGCCGGTTCGAGATGGGGTGGAACGTGTCAATCCATATGATTTTTTGTTGGAAACGATTGAAAAAACGATTTTCCCGTATGCACATGAAAGTCGCGACTATCGTACTTCCATTGCGCTTGCAGACGGACATTTACAAACCGGGGGGGATTGGATCAAACGGGCATCGGTCTACTCCATGCAAGTTCGTACATCGACCTCATGGGACCATGACGGGTCGGGTTACGTTGAAAGGGAGAATTCAGTGGGAATGAAAGACACAGGCACTTTTGTGAAAACGCTTGCATTGATTCCACATCTTCTCTATATGGGGATCGATACATTATTCCTCTTGCCGATTTCGCAACACAGCCATAAAAACAAGAAGGGTGAATTCGGTTCTCCTTATGCCGTTCAAGACTTTTTCGCAATTGATGAAGAGTTAAAGGAAACGTTAACTGGTGACGAGATGACGGTCGAAGAAGAATTTGCCGCATTCGTGGAGGCCTGTCACATGGTAGGGATTCGTGTCGTCATCGATGTCATCCCGCGGACGTGTGCCCGAGATAACCGTCTCATCTTAGAAAACCCGGAATGGTTTTACTGGATTCCCTTGACGGAAGTCGATTACTATCATCCGCCATATGTTCCGGGCATTGGGGAGAACGTCAAACCGGAATTTGCTTTCTTGCCGATGGTGTATAACTCAGAAGACGTATGGCAACACTTGCGACGGTTCTCCATGGCACCGAATTTGATTGATGCGGAGAAATGGGATCGTGTACGTAACACGTTGCTCGAGCATCCAGAAGAAAACGTATTGGCGATGATTGAACGAGAGTTCGGATTGACAACTGCACCTGCTTTCTCGGATTGTATCAATGACCCGCAACCACCATGGTCAGACGTAACCTATTTCCGACTTTTCTTAGACCATCCGCTTGCAGCGGCACCTTATGTGAACGATGCGAACATTGCACCTTATATCCTGTTTGACTCGATCAAATCCAATCAATTCCGAGGAAATGAGATCAATGAACCTGTTTGGGAGATGCTCGCTGATATCATTCCTCACTATCAACGGGAATACGGTATAGATGGAGCGCGTATTGATATGGGTCATGCCCTTCCGGTCGATTTAGCACAACGAATTTTGGAACAACCGCGTGCCATCGATTCGAATTTCAGCTTTATCGCTGAAGAACTCATCGAGTCCGGAGCCTGGGCGGCGAAGGACGCTGGCTATAATATGATTATCGGATATGGTTTTTATAAAGAACCGCGATTCAACACGCATGAAACCCATCAATTCTTATACGATTCACGCTTTTTACCTCTTCCGGTATTTGCAGCAGGTGAAACGGCAGATACGCGACGACTCGCGACACGGGAAGGCGGACGAAAAGCAAGCCGTTTGTTGACGGTGTTGAACGGATTTATGCCTAATGGGGTTCCGATGACGAACTCGGGGCTCGAATTGTATGAGACACAACCGATGAACACTGGACTCGATTGTCGACCGGAAGAGGCGTATCAACTCTTCCCGACGGATCCTTATTTTGGCAAGCTTGCGTTTTTTGATGCGTATCAGTTTCATTGGGATCATCCAGAACGGGATGAAATGATTGAAGTGATGCATCAAGTGGCTGAAATTCGACGTCGATGGTTAGATGTGCTCGTGGATCCGAATCACTTTGAACCGCTCGTTTTAAATGAACCGTTCGCCCCGTTCATTGGATTCGCTTGGTTACGACCGGAAACGAATGATACGTTGCTCATCGTAGCGAATACGAACATGGTAGATGCGCTACGAGGAGTTGTCACGCTTGATGGGGTGAGACGTCGAAATTGGAATGCGAGTCGTTTTGCGGAGATGGTCTATTCACCTGATTCGTGGCCGTATGCGGAGCATTTGTTTGATGACAATTGGAATCTCGTGGTCGATTTGAAACCGGGAGAAGTCAAAGTGTACGAGATGAGATGAAAAAACGCCTTGAACCGAATAACCGGTTCAAGGCGTTGTGTGTTTCATGTAGTAAATGACAAATTCATCGAGCGGCATCGGTTTCGCATAGCGATATCCTTGCATGGAGTCACAACCGATTTTACGAAGGAACGTCTCCTGGTACTCGGTTTCGACGCCTTCGGCAACGAGTGCCATACCGAGTTGGCGTGCCATGGCGACAATGGTCGTCGTGACCATTTGATATTCGCGATTCTCTTCAAGCTGCATCGTGAACTCACGAGGAATTTTCAGTTCATCGATTGGATAACGGACGAGGTATGCGAGTGAACTGTACCCTGTCCCGAAATCATCGATAGACAGCTTGATGCCGAGTGCTTTTAACTCTAAAATGCGATTTAATACACGATCCGAATGATGTGCGGCCACGGTTTCTGTCAACTCAAAATTAAGGCGTGACGGTTCAATCGGGAACCGCTCGAACAATGTTTTCAAGTAATCGATCAAGTGTTCATCAAACAACTGACGGACGGATAAGTTGACCGATAGTTTCGGTAAATGGATGTCGCCTTGTTCAAATACGTGAATCAATTGGAATGTCTCATGAATCATCCAACGACCTAAATCCTGAATATGTCCCGTTTCTTCAGCAATCGGAATGAACTGGCTTGGTGGAATGAACGCACCGTTATGTTGCCAGCGCATGAGCGCCTCTGCTCCGATGATTGCTTTCGTCGAGGCATCCACTTGAGGCTGAAGGAAAAGGGAAATCTCGCCTTTTTCAAGTGCGGTTTCAAGCCCTTCCATCAACACTTTCCGCTCTTCTTTGTCCTCCCGTAACTCTGGTTCGAACATGACGGTTTCGTCACGACCTTTGTCTTTCGCGCGATACATCGCCAAATCGGCATTCGAGAGCAAGTGCTTTAATTTTTTCCCATGCTCCGGGAAGCGGACAATCCCGATCGAGGCATGGACTTCGACGAGTGTCCCGGCCATATAATACGGGGGACGATAGACAAGCCGCCGCAATCGTTCCGTCAACATCTCATCGTCTCCATGTTCCGCGACGACGATAAACTCATCGCCCCCGAGTCGCCCGGCATATTCGTTCGGCAAGAGTGCAGTCCGCAGCCGTTTTCCGATATGTTGTAATAACTGGTCACCCATATGATGACCGAATTGATCATTGATTTCTTTAAATCCATCCAAATCGGAAAACATCAATGTGAACGTACGCCCTTCCTCGATCAAGCGTTCGATTTGCTCTTGAAGTGCGTAGCGGTTATGAAGACCGGTCAAACTATCGAATTTAGCTTGATACAGAATTTGTTCTTGTTGCTCGATCATCTGGGTGATGTCTTTAGCGATAGCGTAGATGCCCTCGACTTCTCCCTCGATGATCATTGGGACGTTGACCAATTGCCAGACGCGTGTTTCCCCTTCGTCGGTCATCACACGCACATCGATTGTTCGGGGACGACCGTTCGTCAACTCTTGAAGAATGATGGTATAAGGTGCACGGTCTTTCGATTCAATGATGTCTAAGATGTTCGAGCCGAGTAGTGTTTCGGTTGTCAGTCCTAAGATAGAGCTGCCGGCCTCGTTGACAGATAACACTTCGCCATGCAAGTCGAATAAGAAAATCGGTTCTGAATGGTAGGCAAAAAGCGAACGGTATTGCTGTTCACGGATTTCTAATTCATGTGCCTTGGTCGACACGGCAACTTCCAAATCTGTGTTGACGGAATGCAAACGATGACTGATGAGTGCGTTCTGTTTGGAGACGACAAACTGACGAATGAGCAACAAGAGAACAGCATTTGCGATCATCGAGTCCATTACGGATGTTCCAAGAAGGCGATCGGAAGCGAGTAAAAACATCATGACGACCACACTATACAGCACATAATCGACAATGGAATCGTAGGCAAGTGCATCTTCCGATACATCATCGACCCAGTAGCTAATCGAGATGGTCAATATACTACTGACTTGCAACAGATGAATCAATTCATGTGTAATTCCGGAAAAGACAACCAACGTGTTTGCAATCGAAGCAATCGTGAATCCAAGAATTCCGACGAGCAATAAAATCCGGAACTGTTGACCGGCTGAGACGACTCGATTTAAGTAGAGGAATGCGAGCATCATATAGAGGCTAATGAGTAACATTTGCTCTTCGAATCCGCTCAACTGTGACACGAGTGAGACGTCTTGCGTTGAAAAGAACCAAATATGAAGACCACCAATCAAAAGGAAACTGAACAGGGCGAATAAATCGAACGTGCGTAGTTTCAAAGTACGAAACTCAATCGATTGCGTGATGACGATTAAAGCCATGATTAAATAAAAGAAATTTTGGAGGAACAACAAGGACTGCATATTGTCGTTGATTGAATGATAGTGCATCAGTAAGTACAGCGTGAAGCATACATTTCCTGCACTAATCAAAATATGGATAAAACGCCGCATACCTCTATGTTTAAAGATAGCTACTCCGCTAAAGCCAATCGCTGCCCCTGATATGACGAGATAATAGATGAACAACGTGATCTGTAGTAAGTCGTGCGGGGTCAAAAATAAAAATAAAAGTCCGGTAGAAAAAGTTCCGATGAGAATCGCCGGAACGTATTGGCGCAACGAGTAAACAGACAACTCATGCACCTCCTTCTTTATATGTATGGGGCTCTTATTTATTATCGGAACAGGAGAACGAAGATTACACAAAAAAATCGACAACAATCTATATTGTTGTCGAAAATTTTAGATTTACAGTGTATAGGAGTGTTCTTTAAAGTTTCCGACGACTGAATCGATTTCAGACACAGTGACAAACGCCTCAGAATCGATTTCAGACACGATTTGACGAAGGCGGGGGATTTCATTGTTCTGGACGACGACGTACAGCATTTTTTTCGAATCGTTCGAATATCCGCCTGTCGCATCCATGATGGTGACGCCCCGTTTCAAATTCTGCTTGATGACCAAATTGATTTCGTCTGCTTTTTGACAAATGATGAAGCATTGCTTTTGGGCAGCGAAGAATTTATGAATCGTAAGCAACGTACGGGATCTGACGAAGCTTAACACAAGCGCGTACATGACAGCTTTGATGTCAAAGACGATGAAGACCAACACATAGACGATGATGTCTTGTGTCAGAAAGATTTTAGGCAACGACAAGTTTCGATTATTCATATAGATGACTTTCCCTAGAATGTCGAGTCCACCGGTGGAAGCTCCTGCAAAGAGGAGAAGTGCGAGTCCAAGCCCTGAAACGATTCCGCTGAACACCGAAGCGACGAGCGGATCATCGAGTGGGGTCGGGGGAATCAAGACTGGCAAACTATCGATGAGGATAGAGGAAAGTACGACGACAATTCCTGTCATCAAGATAAATCGACGTCCCAAATATTTTAGTCCCAATAAAAAGAGTGGGATATTAAGCACGAGCTGTGTCAAACCGATGGGAGTTCCAAACAGTTCATTCGTAATCAACGTGATTCCGACGATTCCCCCAGAACCGATTTCATTTGGTTTGAGCAGTAAGCTGACAAAGACAGACTGAAGGATTGTCCCGGCAATGATGAACAGTACCGTTTCAAGGGCAACCCGTTTTCGAGATTTTGCATACATAGATAATGGCTAGGCCTGACGCCTCCTTTTTGTAAGTCTTCTGCAAGCGTACTGCTACTTTTACGTCATTTCAAGTCTCACATGTCATTATGGAATCGATCGATATCACTCGCTAATTGCTCATGTACGTAATCGATGACTTGAGCATCATCAAAAAGTCCGAGTGGGACATCGTCTGGAATCGCATCGAATGGGGAGACGAAGTATAGGATGGCCGCAACAAGTTCCTCTTGTTTATCGGGTTGCATCTCAAATTGTTCATTGTAAAGCGCGCGTAACATATTCAGCATTTGTTTCATCTGGAAGTAAAGTGTCAGTTCTTCTTCACGCTCGATGTTACTGATTTCATTGGATGCCACATCGACTGTGACTTTTGCGAGTGCGCGTTCACCTTGAACGAGCAAGTCGCCCAATTGTTCTCGGTCGCGGATGTCTTCTTTCGCTTGTTTTAAAAAATGTGTGTATGTTGTTTTCCAATCTGCCATTTGGATTCCTCCTTCTTTCTTCATCTACTAATATGCCCGTTTTTGCGCATTGGTTGCAACTTTTCCTGAAATTTAAGAAAATAAAGATAACTGAAAAGGAGGAACGATACATATGTCTAAGATTTCGATGCCGACAGAGGCAGATTTCGCACGCTATGCAGAATTAGCTGTGAAAAAAGGTGTGAACATTCAACCTGGTCAACAATTAGAAGTACGTGCTGACATCAGTCAGGCACCACTCGTCCGTCACGTGGTGAAGGCTGCTTATGCGGCCGGAGCGAAGCAAGTGTTCGTCAACTGGAGCGACGAAGAAACAGGGAAGATCCGTTATTTCAATGCACCAGCGGATTCGTTCAAAGAGTTTCCAGATTGGTTGAAGGCTCGTTTTGAGCAATTGGCTGAAGAGAAGACGGCATTCTTGTCAATCGTCAGTGATGACCCGGATGCATTGAATGGTGTGGAATCGTCACGCATTTCGGATGCAAACCGTGCAGCAGGACAAGCGCTTGCGAAGTGGCGTCAATATGTGATGAGCGACAATGTGAGCTGGTCAATCGTCGCAGGTGCGTCAGAAGCGTGGGCACAAAAAGTATTCCCGGGACGTGATGATGCGGTTGCAGCATTATGGCAAGCCATCTTCGCAGCAACGCGGATGGATCAAGAAGATGTCGTCGCGGCATGGGATACACACGATCAATCACTCCGTAGCCGTGCGAAGCTGTTGACAGAGAAGAAATATGCGAAGCTTCATTACAAAGCGCCAGGTACGGAACTGACGATCGGACTTCCGAAAAAACACGTCTTCCTTGGCGGTGGCGGCCCGAACGTCGATGGCATCGACTTTATCGCAAACATGCCTACGGAAGAGGTCTTCACGCTCGCAGATAAAGATTCTGTGGAAGGTCACGTATCGAGTACAAAACCACTCAGCTACAGCGGGAACTTGATTGATGAGTTCACTCTTTGGTTTGAAGGTGGGAAAGTCGTCAAAGCGGAGGCGAAAAAAGGGCAAGCGGCTCTTGATGAATTGTTGAATATGGATGAGGGTGCGCGTCGTATCGGTGAAGTAGCGCTCGTTCCGGATGATTCTCCAATCTCGAACTCTGGTCTTCTCTTCTATAACACGTTGTTTGATGAGAATGCATCGTGTCACTTGGCGCTCGGACGTGCGTACTCGACATGTCTCGAAGGGGGTCCTTCGATGTCACAAGAAGAGCTCGCGGCGAACGGGGCGAACGACTCGATGACACACGTTGACTTCATGATCGGGTCAGCCGAAATGAATATCGATGGTGAACGGGAAGACGGGACGCGTGAAGCAATCATGCGTGACGGGAACTGGGTCATCTAAACAAAAGAGCGAATTCCGAAAGTTACGGAATTCGCTCTTTTTACGTGCAATCGTATAGATAGCGCAGTGCGTGAGGCAAGCGGCGACGCCAGGCCGATTCGTTGTGAATCGCATTTGGTTCGACCTCATATCGGAAGGCGATTCCTTTCTGCGCGATGACGTCAATCAGTTTCGCATTCGTGAATAGGTAGTCGCTTGGAGTGATAGGCCCGCTCTCTTCATTTGTGCCAATGTCCATATATAGTTTACCGGCGAACTCAGCATGTTTCATTTCTCGGATCAATGGATCAAGATTGGCCCATGCCGCAGTGGAGAGGGAACCAACTCGTCGAATAGAAGGATAGGTCGCCATCATGTATAGAGAGATGACACCTCCCATCGAGCTCCCCATGACCCCGACATCTTCTGGGTCAGTAGCGTACTCGCTGTCAATTCGTGGTTTTAATTCGTTCATGAGCCAATCTGTATACATACGGCCTTGGCCACCGAGTGTTGGACGAGTTCTTGCCAATTCGGGTCCGATCCGTCGATACAGCATCTCATCTTCCTCATATGAATACTCATCATAACGGTCCAGCCAGTTCGGGGCGCTCGCGATGGCGACGACCATGAGCGGGAGTCGTAGCAGGTCGATGCAACGATCGATTTCCCAACCTTCTCCATATGTAGCAGTGTTTCCAGAAAACACATTTTGTCCATCATGCATATACAGGACGGGAAGCGGGGTGCTGACGTCGACCCAGTCTGGTCGAAATACGCGGACAATCCGCTTTTGACCACGTACCTTCTCCGTCGGAATCGACACGTTCAATTGTTCAATCATCTTTCGTCACCTCTTTCTACTTGTATTGTGGAGAATCATGAACCAAAATACAATCACCTGACTTGACTACCTACCGTTCGTTAGGTAATGTATAAGGCAAGGAGAGTGAATGACGTGAATACAAAAGATAAAATCATGCAGTCTGCTCGAACACGCTTCGCACGGGATGGTTACGAAGGGTTGTCACTAGCGGCAGTAGCGGAAGATGTAGGGATTCGCAAGGCTTCTTTATATGCCCATATCGATGGGAAGGAACAACTGTTCAAACAAGTCGTGTCAGATATGGCGAATCGTTACGAAGAAGTATGGCAGACAACTTGTGACGATACGGCTGGACGACCACCTTTAGAACGAATCGATTCGATTGTCAACACACTCACGTCATTCTTTAGTGATCATGAGACTTGGATGTTGACGAAACGAATGTTACTAGTACCTCCTCCGGAGTTTCGAGAGTATATCGAGGAAGTCATCGGTACGGTCGAAACCAAGTTAAAACGATTTGAGAAAGAGCAATTTCGACTGGCGATGGAATGTGGCGATTTACCGGTACAATCGCTCGATGAACTATATGCTGCCTACTATTGCTTTTTAGATGGCGCCTTACTATCGTTATTCACATTTGAAGAGGATCGGAATATGAGACAACAAGCTGCGTTTCGAATTTTCAAGAAAGGAGTGGGTTGGGATGAGTAAAGAGAAGAGTGCATGGATCTCCCTCCTGTTTGCAGGACTACTCGAAATCGTCTGGGCGACCACGATGAAGTTGTCTGAAGGCTTCACGATTCTAGGTCCGACATTGTGGACAATCGTGTTATTGATTCTCAGTTTCGGATTATTGGCGAAAGCGTTTCGGACGCTGCCTGCCGGTACGGGGTACGCTGTTTTTACAGGAATCGGTGCGGTCGGCACAGTCATAGTTGGCGCCTTCTTGTTTGACGAGGGGCTTAGTGGATGGAAACTAATACTTGTGGCGACGTTGATTATCGGCATCATCGGATTGAAGCAAGTGACAGGAGGGGAAGAAGCATGAGTTGGGTTTATCTGATTGGAGCGGGAATTGCTGAAATGACAGCCGTTTTCTTTATGGGGAAATCGAAAGGATACCAGATTTTAAAGTGGTCGATTGCATCAATTTTATCGTTTGCGCTCAGCTTCTATTGGTTATCAAAATCACTTGAGGTCATTCCTCTTAGTCTTGCCTATTCCATCTGGGTAGGCATCGGCGCGGCCGGCGGTGTCATTTTAGGGATGCTCTATTTGAACGAATCGAAAAATCGTTGGCGTATCTTCTTTTTGTTGATGATTATTAGTAGTGTAATCGGTTTAAAAATTGTCTCGTAAAGGATTGAAATGTGCTGAAAACGGGAATTTATTACTTCAGATTATGTGATGAAAAAAAGGGGGCGGAAAACGATGCATCTTGTCGAGTTGCAATCCGAACGTTTGCGGTTTGAACCGTATACGCTTTCTGATTTCTATTTTGTCAAATCGCTTCTCCAAGATCCACGGGTGATGCGCTTCATCAGTCCGGATGGGAGACCGTATACAGACGAACAGACGATTGAATGGTTTGAACGTCAATTGGCCCGCTATGAGACAGGACGCCAAACGGGTCTCCTGAAGCTCATGACATTTGAAAGTGATGAACCGATTGGTCACGCAGGTACGCTATTGCATGAATTGGACGGCAAAATCGAGTTGGAAGTCGGATATTGGTTGTCACCGAAGCATTGGCACATGGGATATGGTCGAGAAGCCGCCGCGCGTCTGATGCAGCATGCTTTTTCAGAGGGCGAGAAGGAGATTATTTCTCTGATTCATCCGGACAACGTTCCATCTCAACGTGTCGCCAAAGCGAATGGTCTTCACTGGGATCGAGATACACTGTACAAGGATATGCTCGTCTCCGTTTATGCGGGTGACTTGGAGCGGTTATGTCGACATATCGACCGTCAACAAATGACACGATAAAAAGTCTCTAAAAAAATAAAAAAAGTTGTTGCCAACTCAATAGTTTCTTGATATATTAATAGTGTCCTTAAGAGAGGACACGACCTGATTCTGTAGCTCAGCTGGGAGAGCGCTACCTTGACAGGGTAGAGGTCGCTGGTTCGAGCCCAGTCAGAATCACTTGGGTGCCAAACCCTCGAGAAACCCACCGGAACATGGGTTTCCGCGAAGCCACTTCTTGCGAGAAGTGGCTCTTTTTTTGTATATTGACATGGCACGAAAGCAATTGGTATATTCCTTTCAATACATAATGAAACGGGGAATGCAACATGGTGCTAACGGGTACACTCGTCAATGCCGCATTGATTGTCATCGGGGCATTGCTAGGTCTCTTATTTCACCGCATTCCGGAGCGTATGAAGGAGACGGTGACTGCGGCAATCGGGCTTGCGGTCATCTTGCTTGGGATTCAAATGGGGATGAAGAGTGAGAACTTCTTGATTGTCATCGGAAGTCTCGTCGTCGGGTCAGCGCTCGGGGAGTGGTGGAAGTTAGATGAATTATTAAATGAAGTCGGTTATCGACTTGAACGGCGACTTGGAAGTCAATCGAGTGTAGCGGAAGGATTCGTAACGGCCACACTCATTTTCGTGATCGGGGCGATGGCCATTATCGGGGCGCTCGATAGCGGGTTGCGTGGTGATCATGACGTGTTGTACACGAAAGGGTTGATTGATGGTTTTACGGCCCTCGTGTTAAGTTCGACACTTGGGATTGGGGTCATGTTTTCAGCAGTTCCAGTGTTACTGTATCAGGGCGGAATCGCATTACTCGCCATTCAAATCATGAAATTCATACCGGAATCGCTCATGGACAGTTTTATTTTAGAGATGACCGCGACCGGTGGGGTCATGATTGTGGCGATTGGTCTGAACTTGGTTGGAATCACAAAAATTCGTGTGGCCAATTTATTACCGGGGATTTTAGTGGTCGCGATGATTGTCACGGTTATACATATGCTGTAAAGAAAAAAGACTGAATTCGATTCAGTCTTTTTTCGTGGTTGCATTCATTGTGGAAGGCTCTTTTCGTAGAGCTTCCGCAATGATTTTATCCCAATCGGCTGCATCGCACGCCGCTGTGCAGGTAGGTTCAATTTCACATGTTGCACATTTCCCGCCTTTTGCTTTACGTGTGTAGCGGTAAAGAGAAAATGCGGCATATCCAAAAACAATGAATCCGATGAGTAGGTCAAAGAATGACATGGTATTCCTCCTTACGCAACTCCGAATAAGCGACCGACTTGATAAATGACAAGAGACACCACATAAGCGACACCTAAACCGTATAAACTGGCGAACCATGTCAACTTGGCACTACCCACTTCTCGCCGGATGACAGCGACTGTCGCCAAACAAGGGACATAAAGTAAAACGAAGGCCATGAAGCTATACGCGCTGAGTGGGGTGAAGATTGGTAATAGCGACTCCGATAAATCTGATTCGCCGACCGCATAGATGATTGCCATCGTAGACACGACCACTTCTTTTGCTAAGAATCCGGTGATGAGCGAGGCACCGGCTTGCCAAGTACCGAATCCGAGTGGGACGAGTAATGTGGCAATCATACCACCAATCATCGCCAAGAAACTGTCATTCATCGGTACATCAAAGCCGCTTGGACCTGAATAGGCGAGTAGCCAGATGAACACAGAGCCACCAAAAATAAATGTACCGGCTTTTCGAACGAATCCTTTAGCTTTTTGCCAAGTGCTACGCCATAAGGTAAGTCCTTGGGGAACGCGGTATGGAGGTTGTTCGACGATGAATAAGCTCGTCTGATCTTCAGAGGCCAATGCCTTCGTAAAGATTTTCGCGGCAATCAAGGCAAGGAAAATTCCCAACATATAGAGCGAGAGGACAACGAGTGCTTGATGAGTAGAGAAGAAACTCGCCGCAAACACAGCGTAAATCGGAAGCCGGGCCGAACATGACATGAATGGTGAGATGAAGATGGTGACTAGACGTTCGCGCTCCTCTTCGACCGTTCGAGCGGCCATGATTCCAGGAACGTTACATCCGAATCCGATAATCATCGGGATAAAGCTTTTTCCATTCAATCCGACGAGTTGCATGAAACGATCCATCACGATGGCGACTCGCGCCATATATCCGGAGTCCTCTAAAAATGAGATAAAGAAAAAGAGGACAAAGATTTGCGGAACAAAAACCAATACGCCACCGACACCTGCGATGACACCGTCTACGAGAAGTGCTTTAATGAATGGAGAAGCACCTACAGCATCTAACATCCAAACCGTTCCTGATGTGATCGGACCAGACAATAGTCCGTCTAATAAATCGGAAAGAGGTGCACCAACCCAATTAAATGTCACGTGGAATAGCGCATAGAGTACCCCGAAGAAGATGGGTAAACCTAAGATAGGATGCGTCACAACCGCATCGATGCGATCTGTCATCGTCACGTCCTGTGCATTGTGATTTTCAATGACCTGGTGTCGAATCTGTTTCGCCCAATCGCGACGACGCTCAGTGATGTGTGCGTGTGCAAAACGCCCTATAGCCGTTTCCAGTTCTTTTCGGACGGCAACAATCTCTGGAGATGATGCTTCTAAATGGTCGACGACAATCCGGTTGCCTGCTAAATATTGAATTGTAATCCAGCGATCCGTTCTCGATAGACCAGTTAAACGAAGAATGCGTGTAATCGCTTCTTCGGTCTCTGGACCATAGTTTAATTCGAAAGGTTGACGCTTCTCCATTTGAATCGATGAGAGCAAGACGTCACAACCATAACCTGTTCGTGCGGTGATCGGGAAGACATCTACTTGGAGGAGCGTTTTTAATTTGTCGAGATTAACATGCATTCCACGACTTTCTGCGACGTCGACCATGTTTAAACCGATTTGAAGCGGTCGTCCCATCTCTAGAAGTTGCAAAGTAAGTTGTAAGTTACGTTCTAATTGTGAAGCATCGACAATATTGATCATCCCGTCAAATGGTTCATGCAGTAAGAAACGGGAGACAATCGCTTCATCTGCCGAGAGCGGGTCTAAGTCATAGACACCGGGTAAATCAATTAATTGTCCGACTTTCCCATGTAACTGACCGATTTTTTGTTCGACTGTGACACCGGCCCAGTTGCCCACATGTGCGAATGAACCTGTTAATCGATTAAACAATGAAGTTTTGCCTGTATTTGGATTGCCAATCAATGCGATCCGTTGGCTCATGGTACAATCACTCCGATTTTTTCGGCATCTGATCTTCGGATGGCGATAATTTGTTGATGATCCACTTGTTCAATGGTGAGCGGTCCTGAAAAAATAGCTCTGCGCTTCACACGAACCGAGCATCCCTCGTAAAAACCAAGAGAAATCATTCGTCGGCGCAAGCGATCATCAATTTTAGTCAAATCAGATAAAATGACGGTTTGATTCAACGCGACATGTCGTAATAGACTCATAAGTAACCTTCCCCATCTTTTGATAACGATTCTCATTCGCTATCTTATCATGTCGAAAGAGAAAGTGAAATATTGATCATATAAAAAGTTATAAATAATAAATAGTAAGGTCGAGTGAACATAAAAAGAAGTGTAAACGAGTATCGTTTACACTTCTTCAATCGACTCATGATCTTCTTTGGCACTTTCGCGCAAGGCTGAAGCCATCACGTCAGCAAGATTCCGTTCACGAAGCACGCCGACACCACGGTCGGTCGGTCCGCCTGGAGCGGCCACATCGGCAATCAGTTCATTCGTCTCACGTGTTTCATGAGACAGTAACTCAGCGGAGCCTTTC
The DNA here is from genome assembly GCF_018617235.1 of Exiguobacterium sp. s132. Lineage (GTDB taxonomy): Bacteria > Bacillota > Bacilli > Exiguobacteriales > Exiguobacteriaceae > Exiguobacterium > Exiguobacterium profundum. The sequence goes on from NZ_JACSJU010000003.1 coordinate 83,392, forward strand.
ATCGCTTGGGCGACAATTTGACGCGCTGTCTGTTCATCGTAACCGACATCCGTTAGGACGGGCGTCATCGCACCTACAATTTCATAGAAAAAGGCAGGACTGCACCCTGCAGCGGCCATAAAGGCGGACATCGTTTTCGCATCGGTGACGGCCGTTCGACCGACCCGTTCAAAGAGAGAAGTCGCTTTCTCACGGACTGCCTCATCTGTTTCTGGACCAAACCATAGCCCCGTCATCCCGTTCCGATGGGCGACAGGCGTGTTCGGCATGGCGCAAACAGCTGGTAGCCCTGAAGCCTCTTCTAATTGGCTCGGTTCGATATGTGCAGCGACTGAGACGAGTAGTGGGGTCTTCCATTCTTTTGATTCTACGTACGGGATGACGCCATCAGGTTGCATCGCTAATACGACGATGTCATAGTCGTTAACGTTTTCGTCCTCAACAATTTGAACGCCGAGTTCATCTTGTAGGAAGAGTAAGCGCTCCCGGTCACTTCGGTTTGTCATTGTGATGTGTGTCGGTTCGATGCCCGAGTCGATCCACCCGCGAACGAGCGCCTCACTCATCGATCCAGCACCGACCATTAGTAATTGATTCATCATTCGTCACCTCTTCTTTTCGATTCGGTCAATAGTTATGTTGACTATCATAACAAACATACACTCGAATATCGCCCATCCTGCTCATTTGTAAAGAGATGGAAAACGATTTGACATAGGAATCGACGAACATGACAAACGTTTCAAATCGCGCTATGATGGCACTAATTCAAAAGAGTGAGGCGAAATCGTGTGAAACGTGTACTAGTAAAAGGGATTCAAGGTTACCAGCGTTTTATTTCACCATTAAAGCCGCCAACGTGCCGATTTTATCCGAGCTGTTCGCACTACGGAATCGAAGCAATCGAAAAACATGGGGCTGTCAAAGGCAGTTATTTAACCGCTCGCCGACTCATTCGCTGCCAGCCGTTTCATCCAGGCGGGCTCGATTATGTTCCGGATACATTTGATTGGAAAGCGCCTTTACAACGAGAGAAACCTGAGTCACAGCGAGACGATTGAGTTCGTCTCGCTGTTTTTGTACAGAACAAACAATGAATCAGTTGTTTTAGTACAATACTTTTGCATTGTTCTAAGTATTCTGAAAAAATAGAGGTGTACACTATTTTTCGGGGGAAGGGGATACTTTGTATGGGGCAATCATTTAGTGAATGGGTGAGTACGGCATCCAACTTTGTATGGGGACCGCCGCTCTTGATTTTGCTTGTGGGGACAGGCATTTACTTGACGGTGCGTCTAGGTGGGATTCAAATCACCAAATTACCGTATGCGTTGAAATTGGCGTTTTCGAAAAATCAGGATCAATCCTCTAAAGGGGACATCAGTCACTTCCAGGCGCTCATGACTGCTCTGGCGGCGACCGTCGGTACGGGTAATATCGTCGGGGTGTCGACAGCGGTCGTATTAGGAGGACCGGGAGCCATCGTATGGATGTGGGTGTCCGGTTTCTTTGGGATGGCAACGAAATACGCAGAGGCAGTTCTTGCCGTGAAGTATCGGGTCACTGATGAGCGCGGTCAAATGGCTGGTGGACCGATGTACTATCTAGAACGAGGGTTGAATCAACGATGGTTAGCGGTAGCATTTGCTGCATTCGCATCGATTGCGGCGTTCGGTATTGGAAACGGGGTCCAAACGAACTCGGTCGCGCTTGCGCTCAAAACAACGTTTGACGTACCACTATACATATCAGGGATTCTCATTATGATTTTTACAGGAGCGGTCATTCTCGGAGGCGTGCGTTCCATCGGGAAAGTAGTCAGTTACTTCGTCCCCGTCATGATTGCCTTCTACTTAGGTAGCGGTCTTTTAATTATGGTGATGAATTACTCGCTGATTCCGGATGCGTTCGCACTCATCTTCAGCAGTACGTTCAGTGCAGAAGCAATCGGTGGAGGGGCCATCGGAGCTGCCATTCGATACGGGGTGGCACGTGGTGTCTTCTCGAACGAAGCAGGTCTTGGCTCTGCTCCGATCGCAGCAGCGGCAGCGAAAACAGATATGCCGGGTCGTCAGGCGCTCGTCTCGATGACTCAAGTCTTCTTGGACACGCTTGTCGTCTGTTCGGTGACAGGATTGACACTCGTCATGGGTGGTCAAATCGGGACAGGACTTGAAGGGGTCGAATTGACTTCAGCTACATTTGAACTGTTCCTCGGACCAGCCGGCGGTTATATTGTCACAATCGGGCTCGTTTTGTTCGCCTATTCGACCGTGCTCGGTTGGTCGTATTACGGCGAACGCTCCATTCATTACTTGTTCGGACAAAAGTCGATTCTTCCCTATCGGATTGCTTTTGTACTCGTCGCGGGACTCGGTGCCATGACGACGAACTTGAACTTGGTATGGGCGTTATCGGATGTCTTCAACGGCTTAATGGCCATCCCGAACTTGATTGGTCTCTTGTTCTTGTCGGGTGTTGTCATTGCCGAGACGAAGCGTTTCAACCAACAGCTTGAAATTGAAAATCGAAAAGTTTCCTAAACGGAAGGACGCCATCCTTATGAATCAGAGGGTGGCGTCTTTTGTTTTGCTTCTAATTCATCGAGTCGTGCTTTTTGTAAATGATCAAACACTTTTGTGATAAAGCCAACCATGATGCCCACCCCAGTCAATACATATCCGATTGTGAATATTTTTCCGATGTCGGTCTGAGGGGCAAAATCACCATATCCGATGGTAGTCAGGGTGATGACACTGAAGTAAAGTGCGTCCAACCAACGCATCTCCTCGAACCGTGTGTAAAAAAGTGTACCGGATAGGACAGTGAGAAAGGCAAGACTGAATAAGACTTGGAACTCAGGTTCGCGGAGGCCACGCCAGATTCCGCGTACAATTCGACGCAATGTCAGTAAGAACGGCAACATGTCACTCGCTCCTTTCGATATTAGGTTTGTTCGCTAAAAACGGGGGAACATCCTTTATAGTTCGAGAAAAGAGAAAGGGTGAGTTGGATGGGGAAAGTCATACCGAAACAAGAAGGACTCGACCATAGTGTCGATTTTTTACGGGAAGGATATCTATTTGTTGCGAATCGTCGCAAAAGTTTTCAATCAAATATCTTTGAAACACGTTTGCTCGGGGAGCGCGTGATTTGTCTTGGGGGCGAAGAGGCTGCCGAGGTGTTCTATGATGCAGACAAATTCATGCGTCAGAATGCGGCGCCAAAACGTCTATTGAAAACCTTGTTTGGAGAAGATGGGGTCCAAACACTAGATGGTGCGGCTCATACGCATCGAAAACATATGTTCATGTCATTGATGACAAAAGAAAATATAGATCGATTGCTCCGCTTGACATATCGAGAGTGGAACCAGATTGAACGAATGGGAGAGGAGGTCGTCTTATACGATATTGCGCAACAAGTGTTGATGAAGGCCGTATGTGAATGGTCGGGAGTTCCACTTGCGAAAGAAGAAGTTGGGAAGCGCACTGAAGAGATGAGGTTATTATTTGAATCGGGTACGTCTCTTTGTCCCACGTATTTACAAGGTCGGAAGGCACGAAGTTCCGCTGAAACCTGGATTCGTCAGATGGTAAAAGAATTGCGGTCGAATCGATTATTGCCGAACGAACATACGGCGCTGTACGAATTTTCGTGGCACCGAGATGAATCCGGAGAGTTATTACCTGAAGACGTCGTGGCGGTCGAAGTATTGAACATTTTACGCCCGACTGTCGCAATCTCGGTGTATGTCCTCTTCACTGTCTTAGCTTTACATCAGTTCCCGGATGTAAAAGAGCAGGTAGAGCGGGGAGAGGTCTCGAAAACAGAATTTGTTCAGGAAGTGAGACGGTTTTATCCATTTTTCCCTGTAGCGGCAGCTCGTGTCAAAACCGATTTTGAATGGGACGGCTATGCATTTTCGGAAGGGACGCTGACGCTTCTTGATTTGTACGGTACGAATCATGATTCCTCTATTTGGACGGAGCCGGATCGATTCGATCCCTCTCGTTTTAAAGATTGGAACGAGAGTCCGTTTAACTTTATTCCGCAAGGTGGGGGAGATGTAGATTTTGGACATCGATGTGCCGGTGAACATGTGACCATTGCAATTCTTGGACAAGTCATTGAGTTGTTTACTAAGGAATACGTCTACACGGTCCCACCTCAAGACTTGAGCTATAGTTTTGTAGACATGCCGAGTCTGCCGAAAAGTAAATTGCGATTGACTCATCTAACTCGAAACCAATAAAAAAGTCGCCTACTCGATGGGAGTAGGCGACTTTGAATTTACTTCGTTTGCAAATTTAGGCGTTTGGAGATGGGACGAATCGAGACCGATGAATCGATCATTCGATTATCCCGTTTCGGTTCATCGGTACATTCAATCTGCCAGTCGGTGTCATGAAGCTCTTTTAGTCCGACGGCGATGTCGTATAGGGAATAGTTCGCATTTCCGTTTAACTGATAGATACCCGGTCCACGTTTAGTCAAAATTTCAAATAGCGCGTCTGCCGTGTCTACTAAAAATGAACATGATGGATACCAATGCTCACTCGCTTGGATGACCCCTCGTTGCTTCATTTCGTTCGTAAAATAGTCCATCATATTATTCGATCCGGCCTCATCCCCGATTTGCCATCCGAGACGAACGATTTGAGCACCAGGATTGGCGTTCATAATCGCACGTTCGCACTCACGCTTATACTTTCCATAGTCATCCTCGGCATCTGGTAGCGTATCTGGGGAAATCGGTCCGGTCACTTCATCTGAAAAAATTGAAACCGTGCTCGTGAACAGGAAAGGGATTTTCGCCTCACCACATAAACGAGCGAGCGTCTCGGCCCACTCCACCGCGCCCATACCGATATGTAAAAAGTAGTTCGGTCGGATGCGCTCGATGAATTCTCGCATTTCCTCTTCGTTTGTCGTGGACACTTGCTCGCGATTCCACGCAATCCCTTCAATTCCGTGGCGCTGCAACGTTTCGGCAACAACGGGTGCCACTGTACCGTTCATTCCTGTAAGAATAGCTTTCATTTCGATTCGCCCCTTTCACTCTATATGATGCCACAAAACGAGTGTGGACAAACAACCGATGTGCCGGGCTATGCTAGACTGGATGATGGAGGGATTAATCATGAATATTCGACAAGCAACCAAACAAGATAGTAAACAAATTGCACCACTCATGTATCAAGCGATCCATGAGATTGCGTACACATTGACAGCATCAACGGATACGACTGAGGTATTGGAGCGACTAGCGATGTGGGTAGAGAAACCAAATAACCGCTTGAGTCACGAAAACATCTGGGTGGCGGATTTTGAAGGAGAAGTTGCCGGAATGATCATCTCGTATCGTGGGGATAAGGCAGAAGAATTGGATCGACCGATTCGAGAATGGTTGACGGCGCATGGAAGTGGAGAAGAGGTGGACGTTGAAACGGAAGGTTATGTCCAATACATTGATTCACTGGCTGTCGCAGAGGCGTATGGAGGTCGTGGAATCGGGACGAAGTTAATCGAACACGTTTGTCTCGTTGCGAAAGAACGCGGTGTGCCCGCCGTCACATTGAACGTGGATCAAGAAAATCCTGCGGCACATCGCTTATACACACGTCTCGGCTTCCATAAGGAAAAAGAAATCAACATTTCTGGGGCGAGATTTGACTATATGATCAAAGAAATCAATTCGACTCCTTTCTCAGTCTAAAAGCGGATGCGCAAACTTCTTTTCTCGACTATACTAAGTGCTTGAGGAAAGATATACGTAAAGGAGATACATTATGGAGTGGAAGAACATTTGGCGAGGGATGGCCATGGGGACGAGTGATTTAATCCCTGGTGTAAGCGGTGGTACCATTGCAGTCATTTTAGGCATCTACGATCAACTCATCGAAGCGATTAGCGGCGTATTTAGCCGATATTGGAAAAAATATATCGGGTTCTTGATTCCATTGGCAATTGGAATGGGGACAGCCATTATCGCACTGAGTCGAGTTATTGAATACTTATTGCTGGAGTATTATGCACCGACACAATTTTTCTTTATCGGATTGATTTTAGGGATTATTCCACTTCTATTCGTGGAATTTAAATCACGCGCATCGATTCGTCCGGTTCATGTTATTGCTATGGTTGTCGCAACGATACTCGTTGCGAGTATGGCATTCTTGAATCCGGTTGATTCGTCTATTATGACGGACGTGACGTTCGGGACGGCACTTCTCTTATTCTTCTCCGGTTGGTTGGGCAGCATGGCGATGTTGCTTCCTGGAATTAGCGGTTCATTCGTCTTGTTGTTAATTGGCGTTTATCCAACCGTCATCAGCGCCATCTCAAACTTCAATCTGTTGATTATTGGGATTGTCGGTGCTGGAGTGGCCGTCGGCTTTATTGTAAGTAGTAAAGTCATTCGTTACTTGTTGGCGAATTTTCCGGGAATGACGTTCTCCGTCATCATCGGATTGGTCATTGGCTCACTCGCCGTCGTGTTTCCGGGTGTACCAGCTTCCGGAGTCATGTGGATACTCAGTATCGTCGCATTCATCGCGGGGGTCATCGTCGTCCGATTACTCAGCAAATATTCTGTCTAAATGAAAAAGGAGTCCAGCGATGAGCCGGACTCCTTTTTAATAGATGAAGGGGAAGAGGCGCTTGCGCGTCTTCGACCAGGATTGGTAAGACTGACCGAAATGGCGAATGAGCATACCTTCCTCGATTCGAATGCGGTACAGTAATGCAAGCGAGGTGAGACCCGCACCAATCAAGGCGATTCCCCAATGAATAAAGTATAGCGAGAATCCGAACGTAATCAATAACAACCCTGTGTAAAGAGGGTGGCGTAAGTAACGATACGGTCCCGAGCTGACGAGTTCGTCTTCCGGTCGGACGACGACATGTCGTGTGAATTGATGACGTAAGTGTAAAATCCCCCAATAACGTAACGACACGCCGGCTATGTAAAAAGTAAGTCCGATGATTCGTTGAACTGTCGAAGGCTGTGATTCGAAAACAAGCGAAGAGATCATAGACAACACGAAGACGCCAATCATCGTCGTCGCTACAAAGTAAAAGCTCTTCCGCTCGACAGCCCCGTCTGTTGCCTCTTTTCGGTTACGAAATCGCCACGTCTCAACTAGCCAAAAAAATGATACGACGATTAATAGGACATCCATCCAATTCATCACGCACATCCTCCCTTTTGATTCATGTTTCATTACCCGACCTACGCATAAGAAAAACCAAATCCATCAGGGCGATATTAGAAAAAAATTGTCAAAGTGACCAAAACAGGTTATCATCTAATGAGAATGATTATCATTTTTACGTATATAGAGAGGAAGGGTGCGACGATGAACGAGGAAGTATTCGACGTGACGATTATCGGTGGGGGACCGGCTGGATTGTATGCCGCTTTTTACAGCGGTTTACGAGGTATGAAGACGAAAATTATCGAATTTCAACCTTTTTTAGGCGGGAAAGTACATGTCTATCCAGAGAAAATGGTTTGGGATGTAGGTGGTCTCCTACCGACGACTGGGGCAAAACTGATCGACCAACTCGTCGAGCAAGGTCTCACCTTCTCTCCGACGGTCCTTCTTGGCGAGAAGGTGGAGTCGATCTCTAAGCGTTCAGACGATTTGTTCGGGATCGACACGACGAACGGTCATCATATTTCCAAAACCGTCATCGTTGCGACAGGAAGTGGGATCCTCAAACCGCATAAGGTTGAAGTGAGCGGAGCGGAGCGGTTCGAATTGTCGAACCTCCATTACACGGTTAAATCACTTGAACGCTTTAAAGGAAAGCGCGTCTTGATATCGGGTGGCGGCAATAGTGCAGTCGATTGGGCGAATGCGCTCGAGCCGATTGCAGAGCAGGTCGTGCTGACGTATCGAAAAGAAGAACTTAGTGGACATGAAGCACAAGTTGAAAAAATTAAACAGGGTCGAGTCGACTGTTGCCCACGATCAAAAGTGACGGATTTGATTTCTCACGATGGGAAATCGATTCAACAAGTTCTTTTGACTCATGTCGAAACAGGAGAGACGAGCGTAATCGAGGTCGATGAAGTGGTCATCAATCACGGATATGAACAAGACGCGGAGTTGCTTCGGAACAGCGAATTGCAGGTCGAGATGAAGGATGGGTTTTATGTGAGAGGGAATTCAGGTAGCGAGTCATCCATACCGGGATTGTACGCTGCCGGTGATATTCTCACGCATGAAGGGAAAGTACATCTCATCGCTGGAGCGTTTCAAGATGCTGCGAATGCGGTGAACCGGGCCAAAACATACATTGACCCGAATGCGAACGCTACCGCAATGGTGTCCTCTCATAATGAACGGTTAAAAGAGAAGAATCGTCAAATCATAGAAGAAACCATGATGAAGCAGTAAGAGGACCACTCTTACTGCTTTTCTCTAGGATAATCACAAAGCTCGGTAATCACACCGCCTGAATGACGCGGGTCCATGTAGATTAAGCGTCTACCTTTCGCGGTCGTACGCAGTGTGTCTTCTAAAAAGGTGATGCCATTTTGTTTGTGAGCGGCCATCGCTTCGTCCAAATCGTCGACACGATAGGCGATATGATGAACACCCTTCCCTCGAGCTTTCATGAACCGGGCAATCGGACTCGTCTTACTAGTCGGACGCAACAATTCGATGACATCCTCTCCAATATGAATGACGGCCAATTCGGTCTCGACCCCGGTGGTCGTGTTCGTATAGCGGTCCACGAGTTTTCCTCCTAAGACCGTCGTGTAAAATGTGATCGCCTCATCTAAGTCTCGAACGGCAATCCCAGTATGATCGATATGCATGTAAATTCCTCCTTCTGCTTCAGTTTGCCTAAAGTTGAACAAAATGTCACTTCACAACGTTTCAAGCCTATCCGATATAATAGGAGAGGGAGGGACAGCGAAATGAACGGAAAAATCACGATGGGTTTGGTGGGCACTTTCGCCTTTGTATCATTTGTGTTTGGACTCTCGCTTGCGACGTTTGTCGACTATCGCATCAATGAAGAACAGGTTGTCCTTGAACGATTAACGACCCATAAACAAATTGGTCCGACCGAGTTGCTGTCTACCGAGGTCGACTTTCATTTAAATGGGTCGAATTATGCGATTCGTTTTAAAGATGAACCAAATATTACGTATTGGTTCAATGTCGTCGATCGCAAAATTAAGTTCGATCGGATTGAATCGCTAGATTTGAGAGATACGGGGCTTCGGACAGAACTGTTTGAAGCGATGCCGCCTCTAGCGATGGAGTCGACTACTGCTGCAGAATAAAAGACGTCGAATGAACAACTTTTTCCTTTGAGAAAGAGTTGGTTTGCTCGACGTCTTTTGATTGTTTAGGAATAAATCGGGGTCGGTGGTGCCTGTAGCATGTACGTATAACGACAAATACTCGAGATTTGGGCGCCGTGACGACGAAGTGTATAACTCAAATCAGGTTGCAAACTTGTTGCTGAAATATGTGCCTCTTCAATGTATCGGAACATGTAGAAAAATTTTTGTTGAAGGAATGAAATAGCTTCCCGCAATAAAGTCTCGTCACAGTCAACGTGCATCTCTTGTATTGAAATATGGTACATATGTAAGCGTACTTTCATGATTCCAATCACTTGTCGGTTCCACTTCACGGAATAGAACAATGTTTGCTGGCGAACTTCTCGTGCGAATTGTTCATCTGTCATCGAAATGGCACCCGGAAGGAGATGACAATGTTCATTTCGAAATGTGAGCCAATCTGCTCTTCTTGAATAGTCCACCAATTCGAGTGTCCAATTGGTATGGGTTGCTTTCTCGCAAGGGATGAATGGTAGATGATACGTTTTGGTTTGATGAAATACTTGAAACCCTGCTGCTTCATATATTCGATGCTTGTCTTGATTATGAGAATCCTCTTCCTGAAGATAGTACGTAATCGGGTACTTTGTTTCTCGACTTCGTTCATAGATCAAACGATGAAGTAGTCCGCGAAAGACGTGACGATCACCATATGTGGCTTGAGAGAGGCGAATGGCATGATCCGTTTCAAGCTGTTCGTCGTTTGCGACGATTGAAGCGAGTGGGGTATCTCGATTGAGTGCGACGTAGACGTGATGATGCGAGGGAAGGGAGAGAAGCAAAGGGGCCTTGCTTAAAGGATATAGCGACTGAATGGAAATACGCTCATGTAACGGTAATTGCCTGCATTCTACAAAACGTAGCGCTCGTTTCACGAAGAATCCTTCTTTCTTTATCAAATGATAAGTACAAATAAATTGTAAGCGCTATCTTGTATCGTGGGGTGTGGCAGAATGATGAAACCTGACTCGAGAAAAAATCAATTACGTAAGAAAAAGGTTCGAGTAAAATAGAACATATCCGTCCAATACAATGAAATGGATTTCCTTTCATCGTTCATCTGTGAGATTCATCAAATGTCAGCGCAACGAACGGATGAGACGTGCTATACTTAAACACAATGAAAACACGGAGTAGGAGTATATGATGAAATACATTTATCAACTGATTCTGGTTTCTGTGCTTTGGTTGACGGTAACACCGTCTGCAGCCATGGCCGAGACAGAACCGGTCGTCATTCATGAAAATATCATTGTCGAAGAAGATGTAGAAATTCATGAAGGATTTCAATCGCCGAATGAAATGGTGTATTTGTTCGTATTAATTGTGTTGTTATCTGTCATCGGACTTGGCATGATGAACACGATTGAATAACGTGAAAACGTTCACAAAAATGCAATAAGTGATTTGGTAACGGTTACAATCGTTCCCTTATACTTATATGTGTAGGAAGAAAGTTCTGCACCAACTTTCTGTCCTCCTTTTCAAATGAACACCCCTCGTTCATATCATGTATTGGAGTCAATCGATCCTATCGATTGACTCCCTTTTTTTAAAATCGGATTCGCTTTTCTTTAGCAATTCGTTTTAAGCGCTTCGTCTCACTAGTGTGTCCGTGACTCTCTAAAAAGTCGACATATACCCGAAATGGTTCGGAGCGATGAGAAAAGAACGGGATATATTCAGAGAACAATTTTTGTTCCGCTTCTTTCAAATTCCCTTCAGCGACGAGAAGGCGGAGTTCTAACATTTTAAGCGCTTGATAGTTTTCGAGCGCGGTATCCTCTGTTTGGGACTTCTCTAACATCCGATCGCAAAGTTTTAAGAGACGGGAGTGAAGGAGTTTTCTTGTATTGGCATGACTGTGTTCGATGGGTAGCGTTGAGAGTAAATCAATTCGTGTAGAATCAACATCTTTTGGCACGTGGAGTGCGGTGTATAGGGCGCGGTCAATCCAAACGGTATCAATCGGGGCATCGAGCTGATAGTAGTGAATGAGTTGCTTGAGCATGGTGACTTGTGAAATTTTTAAAAGGCGAAACGGGTCACTTGTAGAGAAGAGCGGTTCTTCGCCAGCCGATGTAGAGAGGAGGTAAAACATTTCTTCATACATCGTACGTGCTTCTGTGTATTCCTCGGCGTAATGCGCTAAATCGCGAATGATTTTTTTAGCATGAATGTACCAATTTTTTTGGTCGCGTTCTGACATGACTTGATTCGGACGAATGTACAAATGTTCGTACGCAGAATCAACAAACCGTTCAGCCAAGGTGATGGTTTGCGAGAGCGAATGTCGCTCTTCAGAATTTTTTTTCTCTTTATAGCGCGTGAATTGGCTGATCATAAAATCAAAATCTTGATCATCAATCACATCTTTAGGAGTATGACGGTACATTTCGACGAGCAAATCGCGTAACGTCGCCTCGCCATACTGCTCTAACAATACGCGTAACTTTCCGATGCGCATCAGCTCTCCTCCTTTCAGTCAAACTTTTCGTAGGCAATCTCGATTTGGGCAGAAACCAATTATTATTCCTTTCCCGCTTTTCATCTGAAACAACCATTCGCTCTCATGCTTAAGACGGATTTTCGTAAGAAACGTTGTCAGATGATGGCTGGTTCGGGATAATAGAGAAAAATTGATAAAGTTGAGGATCATAATGATGAAAGATGAACAACATTTATCGCGTGTCGAACGTAGAAAGCGCGAATTAGAACAACAAGAAATCGAATCGTCTCGTGTGGACCACGGTGAAACGGACGAGCCCTCTATACGTGCACAATCTGAACAACAGCGTGAACGGGTAACACGCCAATCAGAACATCCCTTTTTAAATGAACAAACCCAAGAATCGCCAAGGACGAAAAATGGGACGGCAAAGTCAAGTCGGAAACGACTGCCCCGGGTTTCATTATTTTCGAAACGGAAATCATCTCGACCAAAATCTCGACAGACGACGAAACCATCAACACCATCTACCCCTGCTAAACGAGAAATAGATCATTCGTCTAAACAACCATCGAAACGAAAGCGTAAATGGAAGGGGAAAGCTGCCCTTTTCTTACTTGCAATGCTACTGATTGTTGGATATTTTGCGACTGCTCCATTTACATTCCTCATTATGGGGAGCGATGCGCGAGTAGGAGAATCGTTGTCGGGATCTCGTACGGACTCCTTGCAGTTGATGGAATTCGTACCACGCTCTGGTACTGTTCAGAATGTATCGATTCCACGTGATACGTATACAGCGATTCCATGTGAGCCTGAACGGGAAGGTGATAAAATCACGCATGCGTTCGCGTTCGGAGGTGCAGAGTGTACGATTGGTGCCGTGGAAGGGCTGACCGACGCCTCGGTCGATGGACAGGTCGTCATCACGTTCGAATCATTCATGGAATTGATTGATTTGATTGGTGGGGTAAATGTCACGGCAACGCATTCGTTTAGCGAGAAAGGGTTCAACCAGACGTATGAGTATACGGAAGGTGTTTCCTATGCGATGGATGGAGACATGGCATTGGCGTATGCGAGACATCGTAAATCGGATACGGATGGAGCACGTTCGAATCGTCAAACGGAGGTCATGACAGCTGTCGCTGAAAAACTGGCAAGTCCTTCAGGATGGACAAAAATTCCGGCGACGTATCGCTTCATGAAAGAAGAAATGGGACTTGAGATGAACGTCTTGCAAATGGCATCTGTCGGATTGACGATGATTTCGAATCCTGAGGTGAATAAGATGCAAGTCGAGGGTCAAGATGCTTATATCAATAACGTGTATTACTATGAACCGTTAGAAGAGAGCGTGCAGGCGATTCGAGACGCCCTTGATTTATCTGTCTGGGGTACTGTCAGATAATTTTAAGAAAAGGGTTTGATTCTGACTTGAAAGAGGAAATTTAAACAAATGAACTACTCTTTTGAGGAGGGAAATTTGAATGAAAGTTTTAGTCATTGGAGCAACAGGAAAGATCGGGAAACGTGTATTGAAAAGCCTGGCGAAAACCCATCAAGTGACCGCTTTAATTCGTTATCCTGAACTACAAGCAGAGTACGAGAAAATGGGTGCACACGTATTGACGGTTGATGTCGAGACAGAACTCGAGAAGAAAGTACATGAGGCGACAAGTGGACAAGATGCCGTTATTATCGCGGCAACTGCTGGCGCGGATGGTTCGAGCACTGAAATTGAACTGCTTGACCGAAACGTTGCGATGAATGCCATCGATGCCGCTAAGAAGGAACGGGTACGTCATGTTGTCTTACTCAGTGCCTATGGCGCTGATCAACCGAACGCTGCACCGAAAGAACTCTTTAACTTTCTGTCAGCTAACAATGCCGCTGACGAGTATATCGAACATAGCGGTTTGAACTATACGATCATTTGCCCAGTGACCATTGTTGATGAACCGAGTAAAGGTTCAATCGAAGCATCAGAGGACTTGAGTGATGCGGATGGTGCGACGCTTTCCGAAACCGATGTCGCGACTGTCATCGCAGCGTCTCTCGACAACCGAGGTCTGTACGGTCGCCGAATCGAAATCAAGTCTGGTAGCACACCGATTAATGAAGCGCTCGACTTTGAAGGGCGTGGAGAGGTTGCGAACGGCGGAAGAACGACATTACGTCGACCACAACGATCATAATGAGTTGAGGAGAAGATGATATGGAACGGAAACTTTATAAAGACCCAAACAATAAAATGATTGCTGGTGTTTGTTCAGGGCTTGGAAACTATCTAGGGGTGGACGTCACCGTTATGCGAGTCCTATTCGTGGCGATGGCGCTTCTCGGTGGCCCGGGACTCCTCATTTATATCATTCTGGCACTCATCATGAAAAAGCCGGTGTCAGAATATGAAGCCGAACAAGACGATCGCTTCTAAATCAAAAATCAATCCGACAAGACGTCGGATTGATTTTTTAGTTTTCCATATATAATGTATAACTCGCTTCGAACGTTTCGTTTGGTGGGAGGAGTTGGATCCCTTCTTTGTGTAGGAAATCTTTTCGATGGCCTTTATAATCCGCATGTCCGAACCAAGGTTCCAAACAGACGAACGGAGCGTCTTTCTGCGGCGGAGACCAGATGCCGAAATGCGTGAAAGAGGGACTCTCCATCACGATGGCTGCACCGGTTGGTTGATGTCGGAGTGCAGCATACTCAATTTTCTCAAAAATGAGTGCATCGTCGTCAAATAACGACCGAGTGAGGGGGATATACTGACGCTCTCCGAGTGGTTGATACGCGCCTGTTAAATAAGGGCCCTCGAGCAAATAGCGATCGAGGGAGCGGATTTCGCCGAAATCGATCACGTAGTCTTCAAATGTCCCGCCCATGAACGGAATATTGAATGCAGGATGACCACCGATGCTAAACGGTAACGTCGTTTCGCCCGGGTTATGGACGCGATACGTCACAATCACTTCTTCGCCCACAAGTTGATAGGACACGGTCAGTGTGAATGGGAATGGATAGTGTTGACGTGATTCCGATGTATCGTTCAATGTGAAGCGGACCGACGTGGCAGTCGAAGATTCGACCTCGAACATAGCGTCCCGAGCGAATCCGTGTTGACTCATCGTATAGGTGTTTCCCTCATATACATATTGATCATCGAGCAATCGACCGACA
Organism: Exiguobacterium sp. s132; assembly: GCF_018617235.1. Classification (GTDB taxonomy): domain Bacteria; phylum Bacillota; class Bacilli; order Exiguobacteriales; family Exiguobacteriaceae; genus Exiguobacterium; species Exiguobacterium profundum. The sequence continues at coordinate 98,397 of NZ_JACSJU010000003.1, forward strand.
ATCGGGAAGAGGATCGGGGCTTGTCGTCCCCAATAGGTCGGGTCCCCTTGCCATAAGAGTTCAGTTCCGGATACTTTCCAACTCGTCATCTCAGCACCTTGTGCCTTTAAGGTTATCTGTATTTTCTCGTTTTGAAGTTGCACAATCCATACGCTCCTTTACGGGTTTATGATAAGTTAAGTGTAGAAATCTTAAGTAAAACAAACAAGGGGTAAATGATGCGCTTACAAAGAATTGGTATTGGAACGCTGATCCTTCTATTGATTGCTGGCCTCGCATATAAAGGCTACGAGGAATATATGATGACACAAAAGAAAGAAGAAGCGGTTCCGATCGTCCAAAATGAATCGGTATTAGGAGGACTTGAAGTGGGGCAACAAGCCCCGGACTTCACTTTGAATACGTTAGATGAGGAGAATTTGACCCTTTCTGAGTTCCAAGGACAGCCGGTCGTCATTAACTTCTGGGCCTCTTGGTGTCCGCCATGCCGGGATGAGTTTCCTGAACTCGTATCGTTTGAAGAAGCGACAGGCATCCCAGTACTTGGCGTGAACGTCACCAAAAATGAGCGACGAGGAAAAGAGGACGTGGAGGCATTCCTAGATGAGTATCCCGTTGATTTTCCGATTTTGCTAGATGAAGAGGCCGCTGTCGAGCAACAATATCGCGTTGTCGCATTACCGACGACGTACGTTCTAGATGCAAAAGGGATCATCGTGGCGAAAAAAACGGGTCCGGTAGACGAGGCATGGCTTCAGCAACAAATCGACGACATCTCAGAATGATTCATTCGAAAAAAAGCTGAACGAACTGCCCGGTTAGAGAGGGCAGACCGTTCAGCTTTTATAGTGTTGCTTGATCAATGCGTCAAAGTTAGGGGTCATATCTTCTTCAAGATAGTAATGATGGTTGTCTCGAATGATTGTATCACCAACACGTGCTTCGGATGGTAGGAATCGTCTAGGGATGAAACTTGAGCCGTTGTTCCATCTCAATACGGCATATTTTCCCTCGATTCGTACCAATGTACCGTACTTAATCATACCTCTTCCTCCTCGACGAGCAGCTTCTGTCTCTTTTTATCCTTACATCATGTATTCCCAAATTCCACAAAAGCTACACATCTTTACACGTGTCTGTCTAATCACTATAGGGACGTTGTATCAAAAAACGATAGAGGTTAAATGCGGGAAATGTGAAGAAAGTTTGAAGAAAACGCTTTCTTTTTTTGAAATGGTCTTTTATAATGAAACCACGGGGTGATTATGACGAAACTGTGAACAATGGGGGGATGGTCATGTTTTCTTCTGCAATGATTGGGTTACTCGCTCTGACGGGAGTAACGATCTATGGGGTTGACCGTATGTTCACGGTCCGCTCAGAACGCGTCACAAAGAAATAGGTCTACATAGGGGGAAATCGCAACGTCTTGGGGAGACGTTGCGATTTTTTTATACGTCTTGTTGACGAGACCGACGATCGGTCTCTTTTTGTTCCACCATCTTTCGATTCCGCTCATGAACACGGTCAAAAAAAGCGTGCTCTGGCCATGCGGAGGACCAATGACGTTCTTCGGGGAGTGCCAAGATATATTCTTCCGCCGCACTCAATCTCTCAATCATGTGACTCCGGCTGTCGCACAAATCGCCGTGCCCTGGTACGAACCAGCGAATCTCATGTTCGTAGATGAGTGATTGCAAGGTTTGTAACGTGTCGAGATAGGCGGTTGGGTCGTGTTCGATAAAAGGTGGCTCGACATTAGACCCATAATCTCCACAAACGAGAAGATTCATGGATTCGATGAGAACCGACATATGTGTCGCGTCATGGCCCGGTGTAGAGAGGAAGGTCACGGGCACTGAACCGATTAAAAGCGTTTGATCGGGTTGGATGACCAGGTCGATGTCCGGTTTTTGAATCGGGTGATCAATATAATATTGTTCATAAAACTCGCGAATCTCATTTAATTGGTCAGATGAGTCTGCATCGACGAAAGCCTGTGAGGCAATCGTTGTGGCATCTGCAAAGCCGTAAGCTCCGATGATGTGGTCAAAATGATGATGTGTGAAGATGACATAAAGCGGCCGATTCCGACGGTGTAATTCGATGTCACGACGGATTGTCGCAATTTCTTCGGGGAGCCAGGTCGGGTCAATCAACAAAAGGGCATCTGGTGTATCGATGAGGGTCGATGTCGTTCGCATCAACGCGCTTTCGTATACGGTAAAGGATTGCAGCTTCGCTTGAATCAATGGAGTTCCTCCTTGTCTGTATGGATTCAATCACTCTTTTCCCCAAAACAATAGACGGAACAACAAAAAAGCAGAAAGTCGTGTGACTTTCTGCTTTTTGCAAGGTCTCAACCGTGCAGTGTATGTGTGCGAGATACTCTCGCGTATATGTCGATATTGGAGCGGGTGAAGAGAATCGAACTCTCGTCATCAGCTTGGAAGGCTGAGGTTTTACCATTAAACTACACCCGCATCAAAGAAAAAATATGGAGCGGGTGAAGGGAATCGAACCCTCGTCATCAGCTTGGAAGGCTGAGGTTTTACCATTAAACTACACCCGCGAAACGTATTAACTCTTAACGTTACTTTGATATAATAGCATATACGATGGAATTTGCAAACCCTTTTTTAAAAAAACTTTTTAGGTTGCAGAATCCTATTCACAACGCAGATAATAGAAAAAAGGGGAGAAATGAAATATGAGTGAGCGAAAATCATATTTACGACTGATGGGTGAAGGGTTTCGAATGTTGAAACAATCGAAACAAACGAACACGACGGTGTCTCTCCGAAGTTGGACGTTTTCGATCCATCATGAACAAGAATGGCAGGTTGTGTTACGAACGAATCGAATCAAGTGGGTCGGATTACCAAGTATGACGTTTGAGATTCATCCGGATATGATTCAAATAGGAGATCTTCGAGTCACCCGTCACGCACAATCGAACGAAGTACGTTTGACAATCGATGAAGAATGGGGATTGGAAAATAAGGTTGTTTGTGACAACCTAGAATGGGAAACGTTCGTCGATGCGCTCAAACAAGTGAAGGGGGAGTAAGCGTGAGTGGAGAGAGGTTGTATCGGATGGAAGCCGAGGCTCGAGGGAGTGCTTGGCGTGCCCGGGTTCTAACAGGAATTCAACGATTTCGATTTTATAAAGGGGAATTGCTTGCACCGACAAACCGACCGTATGTCGTGTTAAGCATCTCGCAAGATGAAGGAGCCCTGCCAGATTTAATTGAGACCGATATGGGTATCCTCTTGATCCATGAGCGGGTGGGACCTATCTTTATGAATGTCTGTCCGTATGACGTTCAGCTCGTTCGTGTCGAGCTTCATACGAGTACCGGGAAAACCGATCGTTACTGTGCGCTGAACGTCCTCCGCCGCTTTGAAATCGAATACCTTGAACATTCAAACGAATATCGTCCGCTGAGTGCGGATCGACTCTATTTCCTATCCAATCAAACTGTCCGCATGAACTTATTTGGACATATGATCGCCCAAGACGTAAATAGCCAACGTCTTTACGTGACCGAACGCTTGAAGTACGCGCTTCAAGCTAAAATGGTCACAGGGCTGGCATTCAAGCAAGTAAAGGAGAAAACAGCATGAAAGAGTACGAAATTGATGGGTGGTTCCGCCTGACGTATCCGGAACATTATGAATACAGCGAAGAGGAAGACTATGTGAGTTTTTACTCGACGGAAGCGGATGCGCAAGGGACGCTTCAAATCTCAATCTATGAATCAGAAGATTCGCAAGAACCAAAACAATCCGCTATGAGCGAATTGAATACGTTCTTAGGCGAATTTCCGATTGATGTAAAGATTGCTCCAAGTGTCACGACTGAAACGAGTGATATGACAACGGCCTACGCAAGTGGGATTGAAGATGGGATGCATTTAGATGTATGGTCCTTGACCGATGGGAAACGGCTCTTATTCTTAACTTACGTAGCCGATCAGGTGACCGATGAAAAGATGGAAATCGAGTCCATTATCGATTCGATTGAGTGGACATAAAAGGAGACACGACGCCAACGAGGCGCGTGTCTCCTTTTTTACTGATATTTTGGTACATCGAAGTTGAGTGTGTAAGCATCAAGTGATTGATAGATATTATAGATGCTTGTCGTTTGTTTTGCGGCCCATCCGATATCCGTTGCATATTGGTGCGTTCCTGGTGAAGAAGGATTGAAGCGCATCTTATACAGCGTATTTTGTTTATATGTCGGGTGATTGATATAGCTAGCCCCAATCCAGTAAGCTCCTCCGATAATCGCTTCTTTAGGAGAGAACCACTTTTGTTGGAAGGCGTATTTGGCGCCGTTTCCAAGAGGGTTGCTATCTGTTGCTTGAATACCGTACATATTATAGACGGTTGCGGCAACAGGACGTTCCGGATAAATCCGATTCCCACTCGAGTTAATTAATGCATTCCCATCTTTATCGACAGGAACTCCTTTTGCGAGAAGGGATGTACCATGTCCAGTTTCAAGGATGGCATGCGAGAGAAGATACACTTCGTTCACGCCATACATACTAGCCGCATCAACGAATGCCTGACCTTGTCCGCTGAGCGTTCCTTTTGATGTGAGGACCTTGTTCAATGTTGTCGCAGTTGTCCCAGCGCTCTTCGATAAATCTAAGAATTGATAGAATGATCGAGAGTTTGCATCAATCTGGCTAGGATCGACGTATGGAAGAAGATCATCAACTGATGCACGACGCCAAGTGTTATCAAAGACTCGGATATTGTGTCCGGCCGGTCGTTTATACGAAATCGTATAGTATGTGCCGGATTGACCTGTAATCGTAACGGTTTCGCCTGTATTAATTTGACCGTACGCATGAGATGTTAAAATTGGACGGCTCAAAATGTTGGCGGTTCCGACGACTGAACTTGGTGTCACGTAACCGGTCATCGTGCCGTATTTTACTTTATACCAAACGGTTGACCCGGAAGTATAACGGTCAACGTATTGAATTGACGCACCATATGGAATGGTGACGAGCGAGGACGAGCTTGAAGAGGCTGTCATCTTCAAAGCGGTTCCTAACCCTGAGACAACAGTCATCTCAGATTTCACAATCTTTCCTGTCGATCCGTTGACACTTACCCAAGCACGAGGTAGGTAGGCTTCATCGTATCGATGTGCATCCGTTTGGGCGAATTGAGCCACTTGACGGTCTGCCATCTGACGAACTGTCATCGGATAACTAGTATACGAAACTTTTTTCGTGATACCTGTCGCAGGTGGGGTCGTTGTGACAGGTACGACGTAATCGGTATGAATATAGTTGCCGCTATACGTACCACTTGTAAGAAGTGCCCAGTCTGAACCGACAATTGGTTTGATGTTGACAATCGTTCCCGTACTTAACGTTCCGACTTTATTTGCTGTTGTCACTTCAGGCGTCGAACGAACGTTGAGTGGCTCGTTCCCATCTACATAGATACGAACTTGACGTTCTTCTTCGTATTGTTCGTCTGACGGTACTGTTTTCGAGAAGTAATCTGCCGTCGCATAACCTGTAATCGGACCGTATTCGATTTTAAAGAATCGTTCCGTGAGACCAGGTTCCGACACTTGTTGAACTTTCGTGCCGAATGGAATGACCGCAACCTTCACTTTTTCAGCATCCGAGCGGTTGTATAAAACGACATCACGCGTTGTATAATAATCTGTTTTCACCACGACCTCTGGATCTTTTAATGAAAAGTGACTAGAACCTGCATATCCTGTTTTTCCGTCATAGCGAATCTTGAACCAAGAACTAGAAAGACCGCTTTGTGAAAGCTGTTCTACTTTTGCACCAAATGGAATCGTGGCAATCTTCGTCGCTCCGGCTGCAGACGAACTATACATCGCTACATTTCGAATCGCAAAGTATGGTGTGATCGTCACTTCTTCAGGTGCCTTCGTTGAAAAATGACGAGCGGCAGCGAAGCCGGTGACTCCATCATATTCAATTTTGAACCAAGAGTCCGATAAGTTGGCATCCGATACTTGGACGACTTTTGTTCCTTCTTGAATCGTGCGTAGACGAGCTGCTCCGGAAGCGGATGACTCATATAACACGAGGTCTCGAACCGCATAATAGGTTGTTTTGACGACGGCTTCAGGTTTTGATGTCGAGAAGTTACGCGCGGCCGCATAGCCGACCGTGTCCCCGTATTGGACTTTATACCAAGATGAACTCAATCCGTTCACGTATACACGCTTTACTTCTGCCCCAAGTGGAATTGTTGCAATTTTTGATGCACCAGTTCCTGAACTATTGTAGAGCGCGACATTCTTCACCGCGTAATATGTCGTGACTGCTTCTGGAGCAAGCGAAGTCGCGGTAAAGTTACGTGCTGGTGCATAACCGACAAGTGAACCGTATTCGAGTTTATACCATGAACCCGTCGCGCCTAATGAATCGAGGTAAGTGACTTTCGCACCTTCTGGAATCGTTGCGATTTTAGACGCACCTGAACCGGTCGAATCGTACAAGACGGCAGTTGTCGAAGCGTAAAACGAAGGACTTGTTTCGCTGAAGTATCGTGCTGCCACATATCCTGTATATGTACCAAATTGTACTTTATACCAAGATCCTGTCGCCCCGTGAGTAGATAGATGCGTCACGAGTGATCCTTTTGGGATGACTGTTTCGATTGAAGCGGACGTTGACATGGAAGAACGAAGATTGACGTTCATTTCAGCTACATATAATGAAGCGGATGTAGTAGAGGCTGTTGTCATAGATGAACCGATTGTCAAATACGTAGAAGAAACGTATCGTTTTTGACCTTCGAAGTTGATTTGTGCCCATTCATCGTTGACGGTGTATACATCTACCGTTGTTCCTTCCGTTAATTTGCCGACGATTGAAGACGATGTCGACGAATCAGACCGTACATTTAAAATGGGTGTGTTGACTGTTCCTTCGGATGTTGCTGCATATGATTGGAGTGGTGCGAGAGTGCTCAGTATCGTTCCTGAGACAATCGTGGCTACTCCTAATCTTGAGAGTGTCGATTTCAATATGTTACCCCTTTCGGATGAGAGAGCATGATTAAATTGATTGCGGTCTAAGTATAACGTACTTAAAAAATGGAAAGAAGAAGTAGAATTACAAAAAAGGTAAATGCTTAAAATAATTTTTCTAAAATCAGGTAAATGAAAAATCCCCTTATAAAAGGGGATTAAGTAAATTAATGGATTCTGTTTTGCTTCATCCAAGCAAGAATATCTGACCATACTTGTTCGCGGTGTGCTTCACGAAGGATTTCATGTCGAGCATTGTCGTAAGTGACGACTGCGAGCTCGACATCCGCATTACGATATTTCTTAATGATTCCGTTCAACCCTTCTCCGTCATGCGTGACAGGATCGTCCATTCCGGCAACGAACAGAACTGGAAGAGACTTCGGATGTTCATGAATCCGTGCAGACGTGGTGACATCTAATGAAGCGCGTGTCACTTCATGTAAAAAACCGAGGGAAGGCAAACCGCCACAATTTGGGTCGGCGAGATAGGAGTCGACTTCGTCTGGAACACTTGAAAGCCAGTCGCTATCCGTTCGAGCAGGTAAAAACTTAAGATTATAACGTCCGAATAACAGTCGTTCAAAAAAACGAGATTGGTGTGTTTCGTGTGTTCGTTTCATCGCGGTAGCAATTAAGCGATGCCCGAGTTCGCCTGCAACTCCTGGATGAGGAGGCGGGGCGACGACGACGATTCCGGATAAGGCGTGCCCCATGACTTGACCGAGCTTTCGAACGAGAAGAGAACCGAAACTATGACCTATTAGATATGTCGGACGATCATCCTCATATTGACGGATGAGGAACTGTGCATCCTCAACAAGTTGTTGGAATCCCGTTCCTGGCGTGAGATGCCCATATGTGCGTTGGTCATGAGCGCTTGTACCCGCACCACGCAAGTCACACACAAACACATCATAGCCATTATCTGCCATAAACTGTGCAAACTCAATATATCTTTCATGATGTTCGAGCATCCCGTGAAACATGAATATTTTTCCAATCGATTGCTCTGCCTGAACGTGCATCACTTCTGTTTGATACCCGTCAGGATACGTCAACTCCGATACGATCATGTGTCATCCCCCTATTAGAAAAGGCCGATTGCTTTTCCGGATTCGTCAATTCCCATATTGAGAGCTGCTGGATGTTTCGGTAACCCAGGCATCGTCAACACGTTGCCTGTTAAGGCGACGAGGAATCCTGCTCCCACTGAAGGTTTTAATTCGCGAACAGTGATGGTGAATCCTTGTTGATAACCGAATTTTGAAGGGTCGTCTGAGAGGGAGAACGGTGTCTTCGCCATACAAATGGGAAGGTCCGACCAGCCGTTCGCCTGAACATCTTGCATTTGCTTTTGTGCTTTGGCGGTAAACACGACGTCTGCAGCACCATATACTTCTCTCGCAATGGTTTTAATCTTTTGTTCGATCGAATCGTTCAACTCATACAGAGGCGTAAGTTTGCTTTCGTTCGACTCGACGGCGTCAATGACCGCTTCGGCTAACTGTCGACCACCAAGTCCGCCGTTTGCCCATACTTCGCTGAGCGAAGCACGAATACCGTGTGCCGCACACCAATCAAGAACGGTTGCAAGTTCCTCTTCTGTATCTGAATTGAAACGGTTCAATGCGACGACCGTAGGTAGTCCGAGTTTTTTCATCGTATCGATATGTTTGGCGAGTAATTTCAATCCTTCTCCGACTGCACCGACATTCTCGATGTGAAGCTGATCTTTTGAAACGCCACCGTGCATTTTTAAAGCGCGAACGGTTGCGACGAGTACGACCGCATCCGGATTCAAATCACCGACTCGAGATTTGATATGACAGAACTTTTCTGCCCCGAGATCGGCACCGAACCCAGCTTCCGTCACCACATACTCCCCAAGCTTTAATGCAGTCTTCGTTGCAATCAATGAATTGCATCCGTGCGCGATGTTTGCGAACGGTCCGCCGTGAACGAGTGCAGGCGTTTGTTCGAGCGTTTGGACGAGGTTCGGTTTAAAGGCTTCCTTCAACAGTAACGTCGCCGCCCCGGCCGCCCCGATTTGTTCTGCCGTGATTGGTTCTTTTTGATGGTCATAGGCGACTACGATTCGCTTGATGCGTTCTTCGAGGTCGTCCAATGAATCGGCCAGACAGAGAATCGCCATGATTTCCGAAGCGACGGTAATATCAAATCCGTCCTCACGAGGGACTCCGTGAGCAGGACCACCGAGACCGACCGTGACATGACGAAGTGCGCGGTCGTTTAAGTCAAGGACACGCTTCCAGACGATATGTCGGACATCGATCCCAAGGTCGTTTCCTTGATGCAAGTGATTGTCAATCATGGCACTGATCGTATTATGGGCCGATGTGATCGCATGCATATCACCTGTGAAGTGGAGGTTGATGTCTTCCATCGGGAGAACTTGACTGAAGCCACCACCAGCAGCGCCACCTTTTAGACCCATCGTCGGACCGAGTGAAGGTTCGCGCAGACAGACGATTGCTTGTTTATCCAACTGGTTCAACGCTTGTCCGAGACCAACTGTCACCGTCGATTTTCCTTCACCAGCTGGTGTCGGATTGATCGCTGTGACGAGAACGAGTTTTCCGTCTTTCTGCGTTTTCACACGTTCGAGGACATCGTAAGAAAGTTTAGCTTTATATTTCCCGTAAAGATCTAGATCATCTTCATGTAATCCGATTTTTGCTGCGATGTCTTTAATCGGCAAGGTTTTGGCTTGTTGGGCAATCGTAAGGTCAGATAATGGTTTCGTCGTTGTCATTCAAAAAGTCCCTCCGTTTATCGAACGATATCTTTCTATTCTCTTAAAATCATTCGGAAATTTCGGATTAAAATATGAATCAAGGCAAATCATATTTAATCCGTTCGTATTATCATTGATTTTATCATAACTCATCACGCCTTCAAATTCATTCATTCCGTTCAATATTTTCCACCCTTTCCGTCAAATGTATCCGTTTTCATTAAGGGTTTGACACGATACAGTGATAGTGGAGGCGATACACATGACTGAGACTACTAAACGGACGAAACGCAGAGGGAATTGGAAGAAACCTGCGAGCTTTATAGCATTTGTTGGACCTGCTTTTCTGGCATTTGTCGCAATCGTACTCATCCCATTTTTTAATGGCATTTACTATAGTTTCACTGATTGGAACGGCGTGACCGGAGAACTGAACTTTGTCGGATTGGATAACTATCATCGCTTGTTCTTTGAAGATGAGCAGTTCCGCGCTTCTTTTTGGATTACGACGAAATATACGCTTGTGTCTGTCCTATTGACGAATATCGTCGGTTTCTCATTGGCGCTATTATTGACGATGAACATTAAGACGCGAAACTTCCTACGCACAATTTTCTTCATGCCGAACTTGATCGGTGGCTTAATTCTTGGGTTCATCTGGCAGTTCATTTATGTAAAAGGATTTGCCTCGATCGGTGCGTTGACGGGGTGGAGCCTGTTCGAATTACCATGGCTCGGAGATGCGCAAACGGCATTTTGGGGAATCGTGATTGTCGCCATCTGGCAAGGTGGCGGGTATGTCATGGTCATCTACATCGCGGCGCTACAAAACGTGCCGACTGATTTGATGGAGGCGGCACGAATTGATGGGGCGAATCGTCTTAAGATGCTCCGCCATATCACGCTACCGATGATTATGCCATCGATTACCATCTGTTTGTTCCTGACCATCTCTTGGTCATTCAAAGTGTTTGATACGAACTTGTCGCTCACGAATGGTGGACCGTTCAAATCGACCGAGATGTTAGCCTTAAATATCTATACGGAGTCTTTTGTGAATAATAATTATGGTCTCGGGTCAGCGAAGGCGGTCATCTTCTTCTTGGTCGTGGCTGCGATTACGGTGACGCAAGTGTACGTGACGAAAAAACGGGAGGTGGAAGCATGACGACGGAAAAATTGGAACATGTCGAGAGAAACGTAGAGAAGACACCGAAGCGTATCCCGCAGCGTCCACTTCGCCCGGGAACGTATTCTTGGAACCTTGGAATTATTGAGCTCGTTGCCATCTTGCTCGGACTACTCTATTTGGTCCCGTTCTATTACGTTGTCGCCAACTCGTTCAAATCGATGGCTGAAATCTTTACGAATACGTCCGCCTTACCGAACGAGTGGTTGACCTCAAACTATACAGAAGCATGGGAAGCGATGAATTATGGACGTGTCTTTTTGAACTCCCTTCTCATCACGGTCGGAGCGAATGCGGTCATTGTCATCTTCACCTCGATGGCGGCATGGAAACTCGTTCGGACGAAACATTGGGTTTCCACAATGATCTTTTTCTTGTTCGTGGCAGCGATGGTCATTCCGTTCCAGTCCATCATGATTCCGCTCGTGAAAGTTTCGAGTATCCTCGGTCTGTTGAATAGTCATTGGGGCCTGATCGTCATGTATCTAGGTTTTGGGTCTGGTATCTCAGTATTCCTTTATCACGGATTCATGAAGTCGATTCCTGAGGAGATTGAAGAAGCCGCCATCATCGACGGTTGCTCGACATGGGGTGTCTTCTGGCGCATCGTCTTTCCACTTCTCAAGCCGATCACGGTGACAATCGTCATCTTGAACAGTCTATGGATTTGGAATGACTTCTTATTACCATCGCTTGTTCTTCGTGATGTCGAGTTACGGACCATCCCGCTCGCGACATTCTATTTCTTTGGACAGTACACGAAACAATGGGATTTGGCATTAGCAGGTTTAGTGTTAGGAATCGTTCCCCTTCTGGTCTTTTTCTTCGGCATGCAAAAGCATATCATCAAAGGGATCACAAGCGGTTCGATTAAATAACCCTCCCAAGGGAATCCTCCGTTCGCTACACGGAGGATTATTTTTTTTGAAAAAAATCGTTGACATTAATCTGAATATTTATAATAATGAACTCAATTCAATTGTGAACGACGTCGAAAGGACGAGTACACGAAGGTAGTGAGCCAAGCGATCCGGGGGTGGTGTGAGCCCGGTCTTAACCCTTCGTCGAAAAACTTCCTGGAGTCGCTACCCGAACGCTTTGCCAGTAGACGTAGCCGGACCGCTCCCCGTTATCGGAGTTACGAGATGATTGTCTCGAAAAAGTGAGTAGATTCGTCTACTAATTTGGGTGGCACCGCGGAACCGAAGTCTTCCGTCCCATGTTCGATGGGAATGGAGGGCTTTTTTTCATGGCTTCATTTTCAAATATTCCACAATTGGAGGAAACGGAAAATGACAACAGCAACAAGCACGATGAAAGAAAGACAGCAGACGATTGCAGCAGTAAAGGCACTCTTTGAGGAGAAAGTCTCACGTGAACTCGGACTGATTCAAGTACAAGCACCGCTATTCGTCGAATCGGCGAGTGGGATCAACGATCACTTGAACGGTGTGGAGCGTATCATTCAGTTTGATACGATGTATCCGGGACATGAACTTGAAATCGTTCAGTCACTCGCGAAATGGAAACGTGAAGCGCTCGGTCGTTACGGATTCGGTGTCGGTGAAGGATTGTACACTCAGATGCGTGCCATTCGACGCGACGAAGAACTCGACGCGACACATTCTTTATTCGTCGATCAGTGGGACTGGGAACGAGTGATTGCTCGAGAAGAACGGACGATGGAATATTTGAAAGCAACGGTGGAGTCGATTTACGCTGCGCTCCGTGAAACAGAAGCGGAAGTAGAGAAAGCGTACGGTGTTGAAGCGATTCTTCCGGAAATGATTCATTTCATCACGAGTCAGGAGTTGGAGGATACGTATCCGACGATGACGCCGAAAGAACGTGAAACGGCTATCTGTAAAGAGTACGGTGCGGTCTTCATCTCACAAATCGGAGATCTTCTCGCTTCAGGTATGAAACACGATGGACGAGCGGCAGACTATGATGATTGGTCGCTTAACGGAGACATTCTCGTGTGGCACCCTGAGCTCGAGTCAGCATTTGAACTGTCATCGATGGGCATTCGTGTCGACGAAGTGGCACTTGATGCGCAACTGAAGAAAGCAGACGCGGAAGAGAAGCGCGCGTACCCATTCCATCAAGGAGTGCTCGAAGGAACGCTTCCTCTTACAATCGGGGGCGGAATCGGACAATCGCGTGTCGCAATGTATCTCTTGCGCGCGCGTCATATCGGAGAAGTGCAAACATCGGTTTGGCCGCAAGAAGTCATTCAATCGTGTAAAGAAGCTGGCATCAGCTTGTTGTAATATAATAAGAAGAAACACGGAACAGGACTCGAAAAAAGAGTCCTGTTTTTCTGTGCAACATTTTCCACCCTATCCGTCAATTTTGACACCTACATTGTGGAAGCGTTTTCATTTAAAGTTGAGTTTGTAAAGATGGATAAGGTTAAGGGAGGAAATGAGATGAAACGGAAGTGGAAATTGTCTACAGCGGTCATGACGGCTGGAATGGTCTTATCACTCGCGGCTTGCGGCGGCGGATCACTCACGGACGAAGGTTCTTCTGAAGGAAATGCAGATAGCGGCGACAAAAAAGACGTCACGTTAAACGTCTTCCAATTCAAAGCGGAGATTGCGAAAGACCTTGAAGCGATGGCAAAAGAGTATGAAGAGGAAACGGGTGTGAAAGTCACGGTTCAAACCGTCGGTGGTGGAGCAGACTACGGTGCGGCCCTCAAATCACAATTCGCCTCAGGAAATGAACCGGATATCTTCAACAACGGTGGATTCACGGAAGCACAAACATGGAAAGATAAACTCGAGGACCTCTCAAGCGAGAAGTGGGTCGGAGATTTGACAGAAGTCGCCAAAGAGCCGATGACGATGGACGGTAAACTGTACGGAATGCCAATGAACCTCGAAGGTTACGGATTTATCTATAATAAAGAACTATTTGAAAAAGCAGGGATCAAAGAGTTACCGAAAACACTCTCTGAACTGACAGATGCTGCTGAAAAACTTGAGCAAGCGGGAATCACACCGTTCTCTGTCGGTTATGCAGAGTTCTGGATTTTAGGAATCCACTTGTTGAACATTCCGATGGCGCAACAAGACGACCCGGATGCATTTATTCAAGCGCTCAATGAGAATAAAGCGAAGTTTGAAGACAATGAACAGTTCCAAGAGTTTTTGAAATTGTTTGATTTGACGATTAAATACGGAAACAAAAACCCGTTGACGACGGACTACAATACACAAGTCACACAGTTCGCCCAAGGAGAGACAGCAATGCTCCAACAAGGGAACTGGGCACAACAAATGATCCTCGACGTAAATCCAGATATGGAGATGGGATTCGTCCCAATCCCAATCAATGACGATGCGGAGAAGATGGACCGACTTCCGGTCGGTGTCCCGAACAACTGGGTCGTCAACAAAAATTCGAAGTATAAAGAAGAAGCGAAAGACTTCTTAGAGTGGATGGCGACGTCGGATACAGGGAAAGACTACATGGTCAACAAGTTCAAGTTCATCCCTGCCTTCAAGTCGATTGAAGCCAACGACCTTGGACCACTCGCAGACGATATCTTGGCGTATTCGAATGAAGGGAAGACCATCTCTTGGAACTGGTTTAAGTATCCGGATGGAGCAGTGAATGAATATGGTGCCCTTATGCAGGCATATGTCGGTGGACAAAAAACAGGTGAAGAGATGCTTCAGGACTTCACGAAAGTATGGCAAGACAAAGTGAAATAAGCATGGCACAGACGGTGAAACGACCCCTTCACCGTCTGTGTTTTTTTTATGAAGAAATTGTCACAGGAATCCCATATAAACCACACACATACCGGTGGGGGTTTCAGTAGAATGGATGTTGTAAGCGCTTATGAGAAGGAGGGGGCATGAAACGAATATTGAGTTGTATCCTATTTTTGTGTTGGACAACACAGGTAGAGGCGGAAGAACACTCGATTCCGTTGACTGAACCCATCGTCATTGAGTCGAATGAGCATGTGGATGGAGACGGAAAAACATATACGAGTTGTGGCCATCCCGCATTTATCATGCGTGGAACCGGTGCTGTTCTCGAACGTGTATCAGTACAACAATGTGAGAACGACGATGTACCAGCCATCCAAGTATCTGGTCTCGGACATCAACTGCTTGATGTGTCGATCGAGTCCGCTGGTACTGGACTATTGATTGAGGATAGTTATGGAGTTCGAGTCACACGAATGTCCATTGACGGGAATGGACAGGCGGATGGGATGGTGCTCCTTGATAGTGAGGCGACCGAACTGCGTGGAGTTGTAGTGAAGAGAGTGAGAGACGGGATATACATAGAGAATGGATCTCGGCACACAATCGTTCGACCGGTCGTTTCGCATTCACGCTACGGCATTCACTTGATGTTTCCGACTGACGTGGTGATTTCGGTGCCCGAACTCCATCATAATTTGACCGGTGCGATGATTATGGGAACGAATCGAGTCGTCTTAAAAAATGGGAATGTACACGACCAGTTCGGTGGAACGGCGACGGGGCTGATGCTCTATGAGGCAATCGATACGACCATCGAGATGACGAACGTATCTGGAAATCATATCGGCTTGTTCGCGGAGCAGTCAGTAGGAACGATTCTTGAACGGAATACGATTAACGGCAACGATATCGGCTTTCAATTCAAGCAAGCAACGGGGATGATGATTCTTCAAAATAACCTGTTAGGAAATCGTGAACCGGTGACGATGGTCGAGTCGCATGACAACGTTGTACAAGGAAATGTCTGGGGTGGGACGACGTTGGACCTAGATCGTGACGGGTATAGCGAAATCCCATTTCAAACCGAACCGTACTTGTTCTTATTAACTGATTCATATGAAGCGCTAGAATTATTATACGGGTCCCCGGGACTTCTCCTATTAGAAAACATTCTGAGAAGTCCGAACGATGTATCGTTGACGGACCTTTCACCGCAAACCTATACAGCAAGGTGGGAGTGGAGCGGTTCGATTTGGAATTTAGGGAGTATCATTTTACTTATTATCATTTGGATATTTGGGAGGAAACGACATGAAATCGTATAAACAAGTAGCAGGATTATTATCCATCGCAGGATTATCATTGGCACTCGGAGCATGTTCGAGTGCATCGGCAGAACCGTTTGAAATCAAATGGGGCGAAACAGAGTGTGAAGTGTGTAAAATGAAAGTCATGGATAAGCAGTTCGCAGCGGAAGCCATCATGGAAAATGAAAAAGGATATGCGTTTGATGACATCGGTTGTCTCATGCGTGATTGGTATCCTGAACAAAAAGAAGAAGATATTGCTGCGATGTACGTGAAAGATTTCAATACGAAAGATTGGGTCGAATTAGACGAAGCGATGTTCGTGTACGACAAAGAGTCGAAAACACCAATGGCGTACAATATTCTCTCGTTCGCGAAAGAGGCTGATGCTGAAGCCTATATCGAAGAGAATGGTGGAGATATGATGGACTTCGAACAATTGAAAGACCATTCGTGGGAGCGCGGCGAGATGCACATGAAGATGGATGGCGAAGGCTCAATGGATCAAATGGATCAAGATAGCGAAATGGACATGGATACAGAAGAAGAAGGGCAATAATCGATGTCACTGTGGCGAATGGAATGGGCGCGGAGTCTGAGACAGCGTGAGAACTATGTATTCTTAGTTATATGGATTCTCACGCTCGTTCTACTCGGAGGACTCGGACAAGCACTACCGGTTGCTGCGGACTATACAAACGTAAGTGCGACGCTCATCACGGTGCTCGGTCTGTTACTTCCTCTTTTCATCTTATTGACGACAGCGCTTCATTGGGGACAGGAACAGGAATCGAAGCGATTGAATCTCCTCTCAACATTTACCTATCCTAAATGGAAGTTGATTTTAGTCCGATTCAGTTCATTTCTCGTGACACAAGGACTTATTCTGCTGTTGGCTTTCCTCGTTGCTTCGCTCGTTGTCGGACAATCAGGTGAGACTTGGATGATTTTGTTTTCCTACGCCATTGGATTAACAATCTACGCGACAGCGCTCGGAACTTTGCTTGGACTAATCGCGCGCAAGCGGATTCGAGCGATGTTACTGGCCTTCCTCACATGGACGATCCTCGTGTTGCTTTGGCCAACGCTTCTCGTGACCATCGTTTCCTGGCTCCCTTACGGTATGCAAGTGAACGGCATGATTGTGGCGCTGTTTCTGAATGGATTTGACTTGATGCGTGTATGGGCCAGTACGATTGTATCCTCTTCAGATGTGTTTGGGGATGTCTATCTCCATCTGTTGAATTGGATGCATCGACCGATTGGATACGCTGGAGTCTGGTTGAGCTTGCTTACGGCAAGTGGTTTCTTGTTATCACTTGCCTCGACGGTGATGTACGGAGGGAATCGTCATGATTAACTGTTTGGATGTAGGGAAAAAATACGGTGATTCGTGGTCACTCCATCCCATTCGTGAAGATATCGTCTCGGGGAAAATCGTGGCGTTGTGTGGAAGCAATGGTGCCGGAAAATCGACGCTGTTGAATCTGATGAATGGTACCATCAAACCGAGTACCGGCAACATTCAATTGAATGGTTATACGATCAAACAACGCGCGAAATATAATGAGAGTTTTGGCTATATGCCGGATGATTTCTATTTTGATGAGGCATGGACAGTTGAGGAGACATTCATCTACTACGCTACCTTGCAAGGGGCACATCCGACTCTGGAGATTTTAAAACGAGTCGGTCTGTACGAGCATAAACGAAAGCGCGTCTCCGAACTCTCAAAAGGGATGCGGCAACGTCTCTTGTTGTCTCAAGCTCTTGTAAGCGAACCAGACATCTTGTTGTTGGATGAACCGACGAACGGACTCGATCCGCTATGGATGCAAATGCTCAGCGAACTATTGCGACAAGAGGCCAAACGGGGGGCGACCATCGTGTTTTCAACGCATCAACTTGACGTCGCCGCCATGTTGGCAGATGAGGTCTGGATGATGCGAGCGGGTGCTGTTTGTGGGAAGGTATATGTCCAAGAAGAACAAGCCGCATATGAACGACTAAGAGAATTCTTTTTCGAATCGAAAGATGACACTTGTCAAATGGACGCGGCTCGCACAAAATAATAGACAGTTGAAGTGGTGCTCGGAACCTTCCGACGCCACTATTTTTTTGGGGAGATGGAATGAATGAGAAAAAATGTGACGGTTGCCCTATTACTGGCAACCTTTTTAGCAGCGATTGAAGGGACGGTCGTATCGGTTGCGACACCGGTCATTGCCAGTGAGTTGAACGGAGCGACGCTCGTCAGCTGGGTATTTGCCGCTTTCTTACTTTTTACAGCGGTTTCGACACCGATTTATGGAAAAGTGGCAGACTTATTCGGGCGAAAGCGCGTCCTGTTGTTTGGAATCGGGTTGTTCACCGTGTCTTCATTGTTATGTGGGTTAGCGACATCGATGGAACAACTCATTGTCTTTCGGGCGCTGCAAGGTCTCGGGGCCGGAGCCGTGCTTCCGATTTCGATGACGATTATTGGAGATTTATATAAATACGAAGAGCGTGGGAAAATTCAAGGAATTCTAAGTGCGGTCTGGGGTGTATCGGGTGTGCTTGGCCCCGTCATCGGTGGATTTTTGGTCGAAACGTTGTCTTGGCGTTACGTATTCTTATTAAACGTGCCATTTGCGTTACTCTCGTTCATCATGATTATCGTCTTTTATAAAGAAACCGTCGCTGAAACGAGCGAGCGGATTGATTTGAAAGGTGCTCTCTTGTTCGCTGGAGGAACGACCGCGTTTTTATACGCCTTGATCACGTTCAGTGAAACGAATGAATGGACGACGACCATCGTCGGGAGTGGCGTAATTAGTCTTGTTTTGTTAGGGGGATTCTTCCTATCGGAAAGAAGAGCAACCTCTCCTTTATTGCCGTTTGATTTGCTCAAGCAACCAACGATTGCGGCCATCAACGGCTCTGTCTTTTTTGCAGCTTGGGTGCTCGTTTCAATGTCAGCTTACATCCCAATTTGGGCGCAAGCAGTATTAGGAAAAACAGCAACCGAGGCTGGATTCATGTTGATGCCGTTGTCTGTTGCATGGACATTCACATCGATTATCGGAGGACGGACGCTCGGTGTGGCATCCCCGAGACGTCGCGCGTTGGTTGGTATGGGGTTACTCGTCATCGGAACCCTCACGTTGACACTCTTATCTCAATCAAGCTCGGATTTCTGGGTATATGGTGCGGTGGCTTTGATTGGGGTAGGATTCGGATTGTCACAGCCGATGTTTATCGTCGTCTTACAAACCGTCGTTTCCTATCAGCAACGAGGAACGGCGACTGCGACCAACTCCTTCTTAAGTACGGTCGGTCAAACGCTCGGTGTAGCAGTCTTTGGAGCCGTCTTTAACTTTGTCGTACTCAATGATTTTAAAGAAAGCAGCTCCTTATCCCAAGTGTCTTTGGAAGACTTCTTCAATCAAAGTGTGACGGAGACGTTAAGCGCGTCTGTCCGTCTGCAAGGTGAACAAATCATCGCGACCGGGTTGAATGGGATCTTCATCGGGGCGATGATTGCGGCCGTGATTGCATTCATCATCGCAACTCGTTTGCCGGCCCGCCCACCGGAACCTTCACAGCGTTCGTAAAACAAGGGTATGATGAAGGAAAGGGAGGCGAACCGACATGAAACGTCAAATTGGGATTGTGACACTATTGTTTCTTATGGGATGTACGCCAGAACCGACGAACGAAGGTACGGAGCCACCACCTGCTGAAGAATCGACTCGTGATGAGTCGGCAACATCTGAAGAATCGAATACCACTAAAGAGACGGAACTGAACATCGGGGAAGTGACCGCCGTCGCTGAGAATCTAGAGATCCCGTGGTCACTCGCTCGAAGTGCGGATAAATGGTTCGTATCGGAACGTGGTGGGACCATCACGGTAATCGATGATTCCGGTAGCGCGACGCAATCTGACGTGAACTTGGACGAAGACGTATTTGAGATTGGTGAAGGAGGATTCCTCGGCATCGCGCTGAGCGACGATTTTGAATCGAGTGGCATCCTTTACGCATATCATACGTACGGTTCATCGGGAAGAGACGTCAAGAACCGGGTGGTAGAGTTGACGTGGGATGGAGAACGTTTCGAGGAAACTGGTGTCTTGATTGACGAGATACCAGGGGCACGTTTCCATAACGGTGGACGTCTATTAGTCGATGGAGCGTATCTTTGGGTGACGACGGGCGATGCGCTCGTGCCAGAACTTGCTCAAAACGAGTCATCTTTGGCGGGGAAGATTTTACGAATTCCATTATCGGGTGAAGGCGAACCGACCGACTGGATTTATTCACTTGGTCATCGAAACCCTCAAGGACTCAGCCGGATGGATGATACGCTTTATGCGAGTGAGCATGGGGCGAGTGGACATGACGAGGTCAACGTGATAGAAGAAGGAAACAATTATGGATGGCCACTCATTGAGGCAAACGAGGAACGAGACGGTCTCATCACGCCATGGTTTGAAGTTGGTGAGACGTCTTGGGCACCATCTGGAATTGCGACCGATGAACGGTACGTATACATGGCGACACTTCGGAATGAGCGGCTCGTGGCCATCGATCGTGAAACGAAGCAAGTCACGACAATTGTCGAAGGGGTAGGACGGATTCGTGATGTGTGGTTGAACGACGATACGTTGTATTTTATTTCGAACAATACGGACGGACGAGGCAATCCGCAATCGCAAGACGACAAACTCTATCAAGTGACCATCCGCTAGAAACTGACGAATCCGTCAGTTTCTATTTTTTTTCGTTGTTTCTTCTGGAAGGAACGGTATAATTAAACATGTATTTTGGAAAAAGAAGGGGAATTTAGATGAATCATTCAAACTTGGTACATAAACGAGAAAATTTATACTTCTCATTATTAGTCGCAGCAAGCGTACTCGTCTTGATTTTAGGAATCGTACTGACGATTGCATCGTTCGGTCTTTTCTTGTGGATCATCGGGACGATCATAGCACTCTCAATGTTTACGCACTGGATTCAAATCGGGTATATTCGGACGAACGGTGTCAAGGTGACGCCTCGTCAGTTCACAGAGCTTCATGAGCTGGTTCAACGCGTCGGGGCTGAGATGGGGATTCGTTTGTTGCCAGATGTGTATATCTTACAGGCCGGTGGTGTGTTAAATGCTTTCGCCACGCGATTCTTCCAAAAGAATATGGTCATCTTATATTCTGATGTCGTGGAATTGACACGTACTGGACAGGCGAAAGAAGTCGAGTTTGTCATCGCACATGAATTGGCACATATTCGTCGGAACCACGTTCAAAAACAATGGGTTGTCTTACTTGGTAGCATCATTCCGTTTTTAGGATCAGCTTATTCGCGTGCATGTGAGTATACGTGTGACCGGATGGCAGCGCATTATCTTCAAGATTTTGGAGCGTCGAAACAAGCGTTGACCGTACTTGCGATCGGGGGACCGCTCGCGAAAGAAGTGAATGAGTTTGACTATCTGTATGAAGCGAGCAGAGAGAACGGATTCATCGCGAAATATAGTGAACTGTTGTCGACGCATCCGACGTTACCGAAACGCATTGCAGCGATTGCGACACATGCGGGCGAAGAAAACGTACCGGTCTTTAAAACAGCGGGATATGTGAAAGCCTCTATCATTTCGATGATTCTATTGACTGTCATCGGTAACGGAGCAATCATCGCCTTGCTCGTCATGAACGATGATTTATCTGACTTTGTCGCATCGGCAATGAGCGAAGATCTCGAAGAGGATTGGGGAATGGAATTAGGTGAACCGATTCAAGAATTGACGTTCATGAATGCGAGTTATGAAGAAATTGAAGCGGAACTGGCAAACGTGACGGATGTGAACATTCAAGACGAATATGGAGAAACACCACTCCATAACTTGTTCTATAATGACGACATCGATCCTGAGACGGTCCTCCTCTTACTTGATCACGGTGCAGACGTGACCATCGAGAACGAAGAGGGGATGACACCGATTGATGTGGCACGAGAAATGGGACACGGACCACAACTCATTGATTTAATGGAATCCTATTAATAGTCGCTGAATCCTTGTTTCGAAAGAAATGAGGATTCTTTTTTATGATTCTTGCAAACGTTTGCATAACGCGTGATATACTCATGGGGTAGGGGGGATGTCGGTGAATAGCATTCGGACAAAGTTAACAGGAATGATTGCATTAACCATCATCGTGCCAGTCATTATCGCGACAATCATTTCATTTTGGTATGTGGAGGATCGAGAACGTGAACGCGGTCTTGAAATGACGGAATGGTCGCTTGAACGGGGGACGCGTCAGATGGAACGCTATATCTCTGACTTGAGTCGCTTGCCGACTAGCCTATACGCAGATCGTGACGTATTGGACATACTGGAATACGGACCGGGACTGTCGTTAAGAGAAACGGAGATTGAAGTGCGACGAGCGCTCCTCGCAATGTATTTGTCCCGGGAAGACGTGGCGCAAATTCAGCTGTTGATGCTTGAAGACATGGATTCATTCGCAGCGTATAAAATGAAAGTATCACCGCGTTCCAAAAAAGAACCGAGCGCTGTCCAACGACAGTTGTTGAATAATCCGAAAAGTCGTGTCTTGCTTGAAGCGTCACATCCGCTCATTCCGTATCATGATTTCGGACCAATCATGACACAAGAAGATGTCGTCACCCTCCATTTCAGACTCGATAAAATTGAAACGGACGAACCGCTCGCGATTCTGTCGCTCGATATCCCGGAAGATCTGTTCATCGGACAGTTGGCTTCTCTTCAAAATAGTCCGGAGGAAAGTCTATGGTTCGTTGGTGAGGACAATCGTGTGTTCGCCCATCTTGGAGATGGCGAGATTCCTTCGTCGTTTCAACCGAGATCGCTCTCGACCGATGGAAATCATCATCAAATCACGAAAACATTTGAGTTCGACCATCAGCAATTCTATGTCGGGAAGTCGATTCCAGATCAGCTCTTGACGGAACCGGCTTCACGAACATCGTTCATTATTTTGTTAGTCGGAATCATCTCACTCATTCTGGCATTGATTGGCGCCACGTACGCCTCGATGAAACTGACGACTCCGATTAAGACGTTGACCTCGAACATTTGGCGAATTGAGCAAGGCGATATGACGGTCTCGTTCGATTCCCTCGGAAATGATGAGTTCGGCGTACTCGGGAGACAGTTCAAGCGGATGATTGAGCGAATCGACGATCTGATTCAACGGGAGTATAAGCTTGCCTTAGAGAACCGAACGAATGAACTACGTGCCTTACAGGCGCAAACTAATCCGCACTTCTTATTCAATGCGTTACAGTCGATCGGCACACTGGCTTTAAAGGGAGATGGCAAAACCGTCTATCGATTGATCACACAACTCTCTTCGATGATGCGATATACGATGCATCCAGAAGAGTCGATGGTCACGCTAAAGAGAGAAATCGAGCATTTGAACTCATACATTCGCCTGCAAGACGTTCGTTTTCCAAATCAGTTTCAAGTGAGCGTCTCAGTCCCTGAGGACCTCCATGAACTGATTGTTCCAAAGATGATTTTACAGCCGCTCGCAGAGAACTTTTTCAAACATGGGTTCGAGCGAGACGGCTCGGCTTTAGCGAATCGATTTGACGTGATGGTCTGGATGGAAGGGGCGACACTCGTGATTCGCTGTGAGAACAGCGGACGTTCCTTGACGACGGAAGAATGGGAACGGGTCATGTCACGTATTGAACAAGGGGACTCGACATTTTATGACACAGAGGGTACAGGATTACGAAACATTCGTGATCGACTCATGTTAAACTATAATCGGGAGGCAGAATTTATGTTGGCTACACCTGAAACAGGCGGTTTTCGAATCATGATGCGTTTCCCGGCAACGGATGAAGGGGTGGCATCATGACGAAAGTGTTGATTGTAGATGATGAATCTCCAGTAAGGGAAGCGGTGAAATTACTCGGCGAATGGGAGCGGTTCGGTGTGAAGGCCGTACTCGAGGCGAAGAACGGACTTGAGGCAAAGGCGCTCATCGAGCAGGAGCGACCTGCTTTAATTCTATCGGATATTCAAATGCCACATTGTGATGGAATCGAGCTGATGGAGTGGGTACACGACCACGCTTCATCCTCTAAGCTCGTTGTGTTGACAGGTTACGATGAATATTCGTACATGCGCCGGGCCATCCAGTACGGGAGCTTTGATTATCTGTTGAAGCCGATCGACCCGGATGTACTAAACGATACGTTGTCACGGGCGTTAGCGGGCGTGATGACGGAGTCGAGTGAAGATCCGATTGCCCAAATTGGTACGTACATTGAACAGCACTTTGCGGAAGAGCTGAGTTTGCAAGGAATGAGTGAACGGTTTTACTTAAGTCGGGAGTATATCTCACGACGATTTAAACAACAATATGGCGTGAATCTATCTGAGTACGTGTTGACAATTCGGATGAATGAAGCAAAGCGCCTGTTAGAAACGAGTAGACAGCGTATCTATGAAGTCGCCCAAGCAGTCGGCTTTTCGGACGACAAATATTTCCGAAAGGTCTTTAAAAAACAAGTCGGTGTTACTCCGAACGAATTTCGGGAACAAGTTCAACGACAAGCTTAAAGGAGGAATTCAAACATGAGTGTACACATTGGAGCTCAAGAAGGACAAATTGCAGAAACGGTATTACTTCCAGGGGATCCGCTTCGCGCCAAGTATATCGCGGAAACGTTTTTAGAAGACGTCGAATTATATAACGAAGTTCGTGGCATGTACGGCTTCACGGGAACATACAAAGGAAAACGCATCTCAGTGCAAGGTACAGGGATGGGTGTCCCATCGATGTCGATTTACGTGAATGAACTCATCATGTCGTACGGTGCTAAAAACTTGATCCGTGTCGGAACAGCGGGCGGAATTCAAGAAGATGTTAAGGTACGTGACGTTGTTATCGCGATGAGCGCATCAAGTGAAATGGGACAAAACCGTGTCCGTTTCAACGGAATGGACTATGCGCCAACAGCGACGTTCGACCTCCTACATCGTGCGTATATGAATGCAGAAAAAGCGGGTATCCCGGTCAAAGTCGGACAAATCTTCACGGCTGACCAATTCTATCAAGATGATTTCCATCACTTCAAGAAATGGGCGGACTTCGGTTGCCTCGCGATCGAGATGGAAGCAGCAGGTCTTTACACGCTTGCAGCGAAACATAAAGTGAACGCGTTGACGATCCTCACGATCTCTGACCACTTGTTGACGGGTGAAGAGACGACTTCAGAAGAGCGTCAGTCGACGTTTGATGAAATGATTCGTGTCGCTCTCGACACAGCCGTCGAAGTAACAAACTAAGCGATTTTCCCTATAGCCTTTGGCTGTAGGGATTTTTTGTGTCTAAACCTATTCATCCCTATGAAACGGGTGGAGCACCAGCTAGACTAAGAATAAGATCACGGGAAAGAGGAATTGTCCGATGAAAACTCCATCACGTTTTATATTATATGCAATCGTATTCTTTGCCTTTTTTGATTTATTCGCCCAACTTCCGATCATGAGCACATTTGCGGTATCCGTTGGGGCATCCTCGTTTATCGCTGGCTTTTCCATTGCAATCTATTCGTTGACGAACACGTTTGGAAATATGTTATCTGGTATATGGACTGACAGAAATGGTCCATATCCGGTTTTGGTTCTCGGCTTGTTTCTGACGAGCTTCAGTTTATTGGCTTATCAGTTCGTCGACTCAGCATTTATGTTGCTGTTTGTACGGTGTATTCATGGCTTTATGGCCGGACTCATCGTCCCAGCTGCATTTACGCTGTCGGCGAACGTCACCGCGATGAACCGTCAAGGTAAGAAAGTCGCCATTACCGGTAGTTTCGTCGGGTTAGCTGCCATTATCGGTCCAGCATTCAGCGGTATCGTCGCAAGCATCACATCGCCACCAACTGTCTTTTTATTCGTCTCTTTATTCGGTTGGGTGATTCTCATCGTGACGATTGTGACAATGCGAGGAAGTCAAACGGTCGAGACAATAATAGAAAAAGAGAGGACACGGGAAAAACCGGATCCGAAAGTGCTTCGTGCCTATTGGGGCGCTTTTTTCCTCATGTTTTCTCAAGGGGCGCTCGCCTTTTTACTGCCGCTCCATGTGCAGGAACTTGGATATGATTCACGATTGAGCGGGACATTGCTCAGTATGTTCGGCGTGGTAGCCGTCCTGTTCTTTTTATTGCCGACGAACCGATTGTTTGATCGATTCTCTCCGACAAAGTTGACCGCACTTGGGGTGGCTATCATCGGGATAAGCCAGGTGTTAATTGGACAATCGGGTGTACAAACTAGCCTGTATGGGGTACTTGCCTTATATGGTGTCGGGTTTGCCATTTTATTCCCGGCCATTAATACGTTGTTGATCCAATCGACCTCTCCACAAAATCGAGGGAAAGCATACGGGGCGTTCTATGCCTTTTTCTCTCTCGGAACGGTAGCGGGGTCATCATTCTTAAGTGTTCTTCCACTCTCGATCGTCCAGCAGTTCACACTGACCGGCTTGATTTTAGGGAGCGCAAGCCTGCTCTTTCTGATCAGCGCGCGAAAAAGAGTACGGATGTTTTGACACGAGGGAAGCAATCGCTTACTCTATGATTAAGCGTTTAAACATTTAAACGCTTTGTATTATAGTAGGTTGATGAAAGCGTTTTTTTAGATTCACGTTTCACACGATGATAAAATGAGATAAATGTGATGAATCATAAGGAGGAAAGTTTATGCTGGCACCGATTGAACAGTTGACGATTGACGAGCTAGTCCAGAAACAGCGCCGCTTCTTTAAAACACAGGCGACAAAATCGATGGCATTTCGTTTGAGCATGCTGACGTTTTTAAAGGAGTCCATTAAGCATTATGAAGCGGATTTGCTAGAGGCGCTTCGCGAAGATTTGAACAAGTCCGAATTGGATGCGTATACGACGGAAATCGGATTTATTTACGATGAGATTTCACGAACGACGCGTGAATTGAAGCGGTGGATGCGTCCGAAGCGTGTCCGTGGGACGGCGATTCATCTTGGGATGAAGAGTGAGATTCAATATGAGCCGTACGGCACGGTGTTGATCATCGCTCCATGGAATTATCCATTCCAATTGGCTGTTGCTCCACTCATTGGTGCGATTGCCGCAGGGAATACAGCCGTTGTCAAACCTTCAGAATTGACGCCGAATGTTGCGCGTGTCCTGACGCAGGTGCTCGAGCGTGCCTTCACCGATCGATATGTGGCAAGTGTCGAAGGGGATAAAGATACAGCGCAAGAGCTGTTGGCACAAAAATGGGATTACATCTTCTTCACGGGATCGACGCAAGTCGGGCGAATCGTCAATCAGGCGGCAGCGAAGCATCTGACGCCAGTCACGCTCGAACTAGGTGGGAAATCACCAGTCATCGTTCACGGAGATGCGAACGTCTCCATTGCGGCAAAACGTGTCGCCTGGGGTAAATGGATGAACGCCGGTCAAACATGTGTCGCACCAGACTATGTGCTCGTCCACGAATCGCAACAAGAAGCATTTTTAGAAGCGATTAAACAAGAGGCGTTTGCGATGTTTGGGAATGGTGTCGGCACGAAACGATACACGCGCATCGTCAATGAATCACACTTCGACCGTTTGGCTCACTATTTGACAGAAGGTGACCTTGTGTTCGGTGGAGAGATGAACCGGGATGAGCTTAAAATTGCGCCGACCGTCATGACGAATCTTCATGAAGATGCTGATGTGATGAAAGATGAGATTTTCGGTCCGATTTTACCAGTCATTCCATATCGTCAATTGGATGAAGTGATCGAGTTCATCTCAGACCGACCACACCCATTGGCGCTCTATCTCTTTACAGAGTCAAAGGACGTGGAAAGAACCGTCATGAAGCACCTTTCCTTCGGTGGCGGGTGTGTGAACGATGTCATCATGCATTTGACGAACCCAAATCTACCGTTTGGTGGAGTGGGCGAGAGCGGAATGGGGGCCTATCATGGGCGAACGAGTTTTGAGACATTCAGCCACGCGAAGTCTATTTTAAAAAATACGACAAAATTTGATTTACCAGTCCGGTATCCGAACTTCAAACCGGCTGAACAATTGATTCGACTGATTCAACGATGAATCGATGTAAAGATTCGGGGTCATACCCGAATCTTTTTATTTTCAAAAGATTGTTTGAAATGTCACATACTTTTATGATACTCCCTGTCACACTCCTGTATAATAAAGTCATAAATGGAACGGACGAATGAAACGTGGAGGGAGCACCGACCTATGTCAATGCAATGTGGAACGACCCAACCGAACAGTTTTGTATTCTCAGATGAAACGAAACAGCTGTTACTCGAAATGATGACGCTTCAGCATCATCCAAAAGCGAGTATCGTGTGTTGGGAAGGTGAGAAGTGTGATAAGTTCTTTTATTTGAAGAGTGGATCTGTCAAATTCACGAAAATCACGAAAAAGGGAAATCCACTCGTCATGTTCATGTATGGATCGGATGATTTCTTTGGTGAGTTTGACATCGTGGAGACATTCCCTAGTTCGTATAGCATCGAAACGACTGAAGAGAGTACCATCGGGACGATTTCAAAACGAGAGTTAGAATCGCTTATGCAGCGCGATATCCGTTTTGCCGGAGAAATCTTGCGCTGGACATCGATGATGCGTAAGCATTCCGAAATGAAAGTGCGCGACTTATTGTTGTATGGAAAACCTGGTGCATTGGCTTCGACGTTACTTCGAATGGCCGCGATGCATGGAGTGGAGGAAGAAGATGCAATCGTGATTCCTCGTCATCCGTCTGACGGAGAACTCGGACAACTGATTGGAGCACCGCGTGAGACGGTGAATCGATTGATCAGTCAGTGGCGAAAAGAAGGTGTCATCAGCACAACAACGAAATCAATCATCATTCGCGATGTCGACTTTTTAAAAGAGTTATGCCATTGCGAAGGCTGCCCGGCAGGAATATGTCGTTTGTAAACCGCCCCATGTGGAGGCGGTTTTTTGTGGATTGGTTTTGTACAAATGTGAACTTTATGTGTTGAAACTACGCAAAATTGATGTGATTGTCACTTTTGGAGTGATAAATATCACATATTATCACCAGAGCGATTGCATACAATAAAGGTGGAAAAACAAGCGAAAGGGGTCTTACACGTGGAACATAAAGATGGACAAGAACCGAATTTAAAAGGAACGTTCACATCGGTCATGATCGTGGCGGGTGTCATCATCGCCATGTGGTCATCAGTCTTTTACTTATTCGTCACTCGGTAAGAATTCAGGGAGGAGGGTCTCATCATGCATATTCATAAACTAGAAAAATATTGGCTTACATTCGGCATCATTCTGCTCGCAGTCTTCCTGACTGTTCTCGGGGTATCCGCATTCGCGGCAGGTAATCAACCCGCATCGGATGCAGACTTGATTGACCCGGCAAAAGTAAATCAGACGGCTCCGTTCGACAAACCAGGACTTCATCAAATTGGTGAAAATGAATATGAGCTCGTCATGATCGCACAAGCGTTTACGTTCACACCAGGGAATGTTGAAATTCCAAAAGGGGCAAAAGTGACGTTCCTCGTGACATCACCTGACGTCGTCCACGGATTTCAGTTGACGGGTACGCCGGTCAACATGATGATCGTCCCGGGACATATCAACTCGTTGACGTACACATTCGAGGAAGCTGGCGAATTTTTAATCTTGTGTAACGAATATTGCGGTACAGGGCATCACATGATGTCGACTAAAATCAAGGTGGTGGAATAAATGAATGACGTATCATCTAAACTGAAGCAATGGGAGATGGAACGCGGCGTACCGGTTCCGAGTATCGGAGCAAAAGAGGCACGTCTTGCCTATGGACATGTTCTCGTATCCGTTCTCGCCATCTTGATTGGGGCGCTAGCTGGATTGACTCAGACATTGATTCGGACGGGTGTCATTCCTGAAATCTTTGGATACTATCAACTTCTGACTGCGCACGGGATCATGCTTGGAATCGTCTTTACGACGATGTTCATTATCGGTCTTTTATATGCCTTATTGGCGAAGTCGTTCGGTCGCTTTGAATCGTTCCCGACACGTGTCGCTTGGCTCGGTTTTTGGACGATGATCATCGGTGCTGTCATGGTAACCGTCATGATTTTGGCCAATAAAGGGACGGTCTTATATACGTTTTATGCGCCGCTCATGGCAGATCCGCTCTTCTATGTCGGACTCGTGTTATTCGTAGTCGGGACATGGTTGTCGTCTTTCGCGATGTTCCGCATGTATGCGGATTACAAGCGTGACAACCCTGGTATCCATCCACCACTTCCGGCGTATATGAGTATCATGACGATGCTTCTTTGGGACATTGCGACACTTGGTGTTGCAGCAACGATTTTATTCCAACTCCTTCCGCTCTCGTTAGGATGGACGGATACAGTCGGAATCGAGTTATCTCGTACATTGTTCTGGTACTTCGGTCACCCGCTCGTTTATTTCTGGCTCATGCCGGCATACATCGTGTGGTATACGGTCGTACCGAAAGTGATTGGTGGGAAGATCTTCTCGGATGCGTTGGCGCGGATGGCGTTCTTGCTGTTCCTACTCTTCTCATTCCCGGTCGGTTTCCACCATCAGTTGACAGAGCCAGGGATTGAACCGTTCTGGAAATTCGTTCAAGTCATCTTGACGTTCTTAGTCGTCATCCCATCATTTATGACAGCATTCTCGCTCTTTGCGACGTTTGAACTTCGAGGTCGTGCCCTTGGCGCGAAAGGACTGTTCGGATGGGTGAAGAAAATGCCATATGGCGATGTTCGCTTCCTTGCTCCTTTCGTTGGGATGTTGTTCTTCATCCCGGCTGGCGCAGGTGGAATCATCAACGCTTCGCACCAATTGAATGCAATGGTCCACAATACGTTATGGGTCACAGGACACTTCCACATCACAGTAGGTACTGCCGTCGCCTTAACCTTCTTCGGAACAGCGTACTGGCTAGTCCCAGTCCTACGTGGTCGCACGTTGACGAAGGCGATGAACAAGCTTGGATTGATTCAAGCAGGAACATGGGCATTCGGTATGGCGATCATGTCCTATGCAATGCATATCTCAGGATTGAACGGGAACCCACGTCGTACGGGTCCGGCAACTTATTTCTCAGATGCATTGACGCGTGAATGGATCCCATATCATGTCATGATGGCAATCGGGGGAACAATTTTGTTCATCTCTGTTCTCATCTTCGTCTACTCGATGTTCAACTTGTCATTCCTCGCTCCAAAAGGCGAAGAAGAATTCCCGCTCGCTGAGACAGAAGAGGCGGCGATGGATACACCGCGTTACTTCGAGAATTGGAAGCTATGGATTACCGTGACATTTGTCTTGATCGCATTTGCATACACCGTTCCAATCTGGCACTTGATTGAGAGTGCGCCTCCAGGAGCGCGTGGTTGGGTACTCTGGTAAACTGAAGTCAGCTCATTCGTGAGCTGACTTCTTTTGTGTGAGGAGGAACGATATGAACATATTAGACGTCATCCGTGCGGCTCGTTCGATGCACTCAGAGAATCGACCGTTTTTGGTAGCGATTGATGGACTGAGCGGAGCGGGCAAGACAACGCTCGTCTCACATTTGAGCAATGAGCCGAGTGTTTACGTTCTTCACATCGATGACTATATCGTTGAACGGGACAGACGCTATCAGACCGGACAGCCTGAACCGGTGGAGTATTACGCACTTCAATGGGATGTCTCGCGCTTAGAACGTGAACTGTTTCGTCCATTGAGGAATGGGATGACGGAATTGACGTTACCTCGTTACGTGTATGAACGAGATGTCATCGCAGAAGAGATCGTGGACGTATCATTCGCGCATACGGTTGTCGTAGAAGGGATTTTTCTACAACGTCCTGAATGGCGTTCTTATTTCGACTATGTGATTTATCTCGACTGTCCCCGAAAAGTTCGGTACGAGCGAGTTTTGAACCGGGATACATACCTCGGTGATCCGACAACACGGCTTGAGAAATACAAGCGCCGGTACTGGCCAGGAGAAAATTTGTATCTTCGGGACGTCGACCCGAAAAGAGGGGCAGATAGCGTGCTCTGACTGAACGTTTTAACATCTGACGCACGTGTCAGATGTTTTTTGTTTGGAGAAAATTTGAAAAAATGATTGACGTCTTAGTGTATTACGCTAATAATACAGTTAGGAAGTGTATTAACCATGTCATACACTTAGAAAGGTGATGAACATGCAATTCAATACGAGGACACCAGTTTACCTACAAGTCGTCGACTACTTCAAGAAGAAGATGGCACTCGGTAAACTGAAAGCCGGGGATGAAATGCCATCCCGGCGAGAACTAGCGAATGATTTAAAAATTAATCCGAACACCGTTCAAAAAGCGTTCAAAGAAATGGAGGACCAACAATTGATTACGACCGAACGAAATCGACCGAGTCGTGTAACGACAGATGGTACGGTATTGGCACAAATCCGCTCTGAGATTGTAGATGACGCGGTCGCGGTATTTGTGGAAGCGATTCAAGAACTCGACGTCTCGGTAGACGAGCTGGTCGATAAGATTAAACGTCAGTACAAGGAGGGGACGTACGATGATCGAAGTGTTGGGAGTTAAAAAGCGCTATCGCCGGAAACAAGTTATTGAAGACGTTTCGTTCACAGCGAATAAAGGGGAGATTACGTGCCTCATTGGACTAAACGGAACGGGGAAATCGACGTTATTGAAAGGCATCATGGGATTGACACCTTTCGATAAAGGTTCGGTATTGATTGATGGAAAACCAATTGATTTGAATCGTGTCGCCTTTGTCGCCGACCATGCGATGTTCCCAATTCATTTCACGATTGAACAATGTGAGGCGTTTATGAAAGATTTTTATCCGACATTTGATTCGGCATTATTTGCTCGTCTCGTCGAAGATTTTAAATTATTCCCGGAAGATAAGTTGAGCGAGTTATCGAAAGGGACGCTCGCCAAAGCGAATCTTGCGCTCGGCATTGCCCAAGACCCTGATTATCTATTGCTCGATGAGCCGTTCTCAGGAATCGATGTCTTTTCGAAAGAACAGATTGTTGAACTGTTCTCAAGTGAAATCATGGAGAGCCGGGGCGTCCTCATTACGACACATGAAATAGAGGATATCGAGTACTTGATCGACAAGGCAGTCATGTTGAATAACGGACGCATCGTTCGTGAGTTTGACGTCGAGGATGTCCGTTTCATTCACGGGAAGTCAATCGTCGATGTGATGAGAGAGGAGTACGGGGCATGAATCTATTGAAACTATTGAGTTGGGAAGTTGAACGTGTCACGAAACCGTTCTTGACATTAGTCGCAGGTCTTATCGTTATACAGTTTGGATATCTCGGTTACTTTTTATGGGACGAAACAAACTTTTATGAACAGTTGCGACGTGAAGGAAATGCGGACTATCAACTATCATTTTTAAATTACTTAAATGGCACTCCGTATCTTTTATCACTCGGAATTGCCGTTGCTGCCGTGTTGCTGTACAGCGTATGGATCTGGTATCGCGATTTTCAAGGACGAGGGACGTTCATGATGCGACTGCTCACGATGCCACAAAAGCGGATGACCTTGTTCTTCGCTAAACTCGCTACCATTTTAATGATGACGTTAGGGTTATTTGCCATCGAATGGATTGCCCTCAAATTACAGTACATAGCGTTCACGAGTTGGTTTGATGGAAAGATGATACCGATGGGAGGCTCATTCGAGCAAGCTATTTCCTACCATGGGATGTTAATGGTTATGTATCCTTCTTCGCTCATCAACTTTGTCATTCATCAATTGATAATCACGATTGCTGTGCTCTTCATCTTCACATTCGTGTTGATTGAACGAAGTTTCTGGCAACGGACGATGTGGTCACCGGTACTTAGCTTGTCGATTCTAGTTGTCATCTTGACCATTCCAATTTTAGGATACGCGTTCCTGTCGAATCGACTAATTTATGATGAGACGATCGTGTACGTCGGTATGGTATTGGTCGTATGGGCAAGTGTGACGATTTGGCTAGGTCGAAGATTTTTACAGACGAAACTGAATGTGTGAGGTGAGAAAATGAAACGAATGTGGAATGTGGCCGCGCTCGGTGCGGTCATCGTGATTGGGCTTGGGACGTTTGCCGTTGATGCGACGGAACCGAAAGCAGAATGGGCGTTAGACATCAGTTCGAATCCATCAGTGTGGGAAGACGCAGTGGTAGAGATTAGTTATAGCACAGAGGATGATGTTGAACAGCGGTTTGAAGTGACGACTGAAGAGAGTCACATCACGTCAAATTTGAACTATATAGCTGAGGGATTGCGATATCGGGAACGTTTGAATGGAGATGCGCGTTCCATTCATAGAATCATGAATGGATGGACGTATGCCCAATCGATTCGAACAGAAGACGGATATATCGGGGTCGGTCAGGATGGGATGAAAGAGCTCATCGTGTTTAAACAAGAAGATGGAGAAAAGTTATCGACATTTTCATTCGATGCCAGTGATTCAAAAATATACGACATCGTGAACGGGGTGTGGGCAGGCGCATTTCTGAATGATGGCCAGTTAAACTTAGTCTATCGAGATGGATATGACGGTGAAGAAAAAACAATGCTCGCTACGTTTAATGAAGCGATGAATGAGGTGACCGTCAAAGAATTGAGCATGGATAAAGGATTTATCACCCATGTCATCAATACGAATCGATTTTACGTTACTGATTTATTATCACAGATGGCAGAAACACGGTACATCCCTGTCGGTGTCAGCTCGTACGAAGTGATCCGAGAAGGGGAAGAGGAAATCAATGTTGAGGATCCGGATCCAGGACTCTTCGCTTACGATACAAAAACGGGTAAAGTTGTTCAACTGGCAGAAGGGCAAGGCTTTTGGGATTATACAGTGTCGGGCCACAACCTGTTCGCCTTAAATGAGGACGGCGAGGAACTTGTCATCGACTTGAACACCGGGAAACAAACGACCCGGGAAGTTCTTGATTCAGTGGATCACGCATTCTATGAAAATGGTCGCCTTTACCAAACGCGCCAAGCGAAAGACGGGGTCGTCATCGATGTATACGAGGATGGGAAACAAATCTCGAGTGCGGCAATCACGCCTGAAAATGAAGAAGCGCGTGATATGCTCAAACAGATTGACGTATATGTCAGATAAAAATATAAGAGATGGGTCCATCCAAAATATAAGTCAGAGTTATTATGAATGATGATTGCTACGATAACGTTATAACGATGAAAATGACTCATCTACTGCCTAAGCGGACATAGTTGTCCGTTTTTTTGTTTTGTACAACTCTAAATATAGACATATGTCTTGCCCCTTAGAACATCTTTTTCGGGCTTACATTCCAAATTTCAGTATGTTAATTTGCGAGTGAATGGGAGGTTATATAAATGAAAAATTCGACTAAAGAGTGGATTTATATCCTGCTCCTCGCAGCCATTACTGTTATACACTTTTTTGTGGATGGCTTGTCTGAGAATAGTAAAGCGGTTATAACCATTGTAATTTTTCTAATCGCTGTAGTGCTTAAGTTTGTAGTAAAAACGAAGGAGGACTAACTTGTCTATAAAATCGAAAGTCATATCAGTTATGATGGTGATGATACTCGTTTTGTCTACCTCATTTATACCAGGAGATTCAGCTAGCGCTGCTGAAGATTTGAATGAACAGGACTTACAGTTAATTGAGATCCTAACTGCAATCGAGAATATGCCGGATGAAGTGATTATGCAGGGCGAGGAAGCCATTAAAATATACCTTGAGAATGAAGTAAGTTTCACACTTGATTTGGATGAAAGACAAGATTTAGCGGGTGTTCGAAAGGCTAGTATAGGTTCAATTGCAGGTTGTGTAGGAGCCGTTGGAACTGCAATCGTCATCAATTTTACTCCAGCGAAAATCCTGAAAATCAAATCTGCCTTGAAATCTGTCGGTGGTGCTACGAAGTTTGTTAAAGCAATCAAACCATACTATCAGATGTCACGAGAAGATAAATTAAGTAAGACAGCGTCACTCAAACAAGCTGTTCGACTCGCCGCTAAAGATGCAGGACCAGATGCGCGCGAAGCCTTGCTAGACCTCTTCGGTGTTTCATCTGTGATTGGATCATGTTCAGCAGCCTTTGGAAAATAAAAAAACTCCGATGGATTTCGGAGTTTTATAAAACTTGAGCGGGTCTTGGTATACCCGCTCTTTTTAGTAGCGTTGGAATACTGAACTTGTGCCGATCAACATGGTGAGGGGATGATTGCATGCTGATCCTGCTTTTTTTACTTAGTCGGTTTCGGTATGATGACGCCTTCTTCTAAATCAAGCAACAAGTCAATCAGTTCCGCGCAGAACTCTGGGAACTGCTCCAAAAAGGCACCGGGACCGACTTCATCTGTAAAGTCGATATACAGATCGGCGACATTCCCAGACATCTTCGCAGGTAAGGCGAGAAACGCCGAACCGAAACGCCAACTGCCTCGGATATCGAGTAGCTTCCCGAGAATGAGGTCGCCGGTCTCACGTTCTTCTGGTAACTGAACAGCGTATGTCTCTTTTGACTCCCAGTCTTTCAACTGACCGTCTTCTGTGACTTCAAAGATGCTACAACGCGGGACAGCTAGTCCACGGAGTGCGTGATAGAGGGCAGGGGACATGTCGCTCTTATGGTCGGCCAAGTAGCGACCATGGGGTGTCATCCCATCCTCATCCGTCTCAAAGAAGACGGCCCAATCGATGAAGAGGTCACGAAAGAGTTCGGCATCTTTTAAGTGCCATGTCCCTTCCGATGCAATCTCTTGAATATAGTTCGTCCACTGTGTGCTTCGCGCAAGAGCCGCTTGCTCATACAACTTTTTCAGTTCGGCAAGCAATTCGGACTCTTCGACGAGCAAAGGGAAGGGAATTACTTTCCGGTCTTTTTTCATCGGCGCGGTCCTCGCTTGTTCGCAGGACGTTTGACGACAGGAGGCTTCTCCTCAATCCGTTTCTCAATCACGTCACCGCGATAGATTTCGAGCTCTTTCAACTCGACACCGAGTTGACGCGCGAACGATTTCAAGTGCGGCAGGTCATCCGTCGTCACGAGGGAAAGGACAGTGCCTCCCGCGTTACCGCGAGCGGTACGGCCGGAACGGTGAATGAAGTCATCGATTGATTCCGGTAAGTCGAAATGGACGACGTGTGTCACGTCTTCAATATCGAGACCGCGTGCAGCGAGACCGGTCGTGATGAGGAGCGGGTATTCGCCTTTGCGGAATTCGCGTAGCGTCTCGACGCGTTCGCGCTTCCCTTTCAAGCTGTCGAGCATCCGGTAGTTCACTTTCAACTTTTCAAGTTCTCCGCGAAGCGGTGGCAAGAACGAGCGGTTGTTGATGAAGGCGAGTGCCTTCACACCGTCGACGTGTGAAAGACGACGAAGAAGTTCCGGTTTATACCGGCGCGTCGTCAACAGATAGCCGTACGTCACTTGATCGCTTACGGCACGTTCGATTTTGATATGAGCCGGTTCGTTCATGAATGGTGACGCCCACTCTTGGAGTGAGTCGGTGAGTGTTGCCGAGACGAGTGCAAGCTGACGCTCGTGCGCGGTATGCTTGATGATTCGTTCTGCGGCCTCTGTCAAACCGCTGTCGATGATTTGGTCGGCCTCATCTAAAATGACGGTATGTGTTTCGTGGAGCTTCAGTTTTTTCTTGTCGATCAACTCGACGAGACGACCCGGCGTCCCAACGATCAAGTGAGGTTTTTTCTTGATTCGGTCGATTTGACGTTTCAATTCGACACCGCCGATGAACGAACCGATGCGGACGTCGGCTTTTTCGGTGAAACGTTGTGCGACTTGTTGAATCTGCATGACAAGTTCACGGGTCGGGGCGACGACAACGACTTGGATGCGGTCATTCGACGGATCAATCTTTTCAATGGCTGGAAGGAGGTAGGCGAGTGTCTTACCCGTTCCGGTTGGTGCCTCGATTGTCACGTCTTTTCCATCTAATAGTAGGGGAAACGCTTCTTTTTGGACCGGCATCGGCTCATTGAAGCCCATCCGTTCCCACGTTTCGTTAATAAAAGGTTTTGTAAAATTCATATTCGGTCTCCTTATCTTTAGGCAAAAACAAAGGAAGCGACAGCGCTCCCTCGTCAAATATAGCGAACATGCTCCTGACCATCTTCCATGGAAGAACGTAACGTCTGTGTATACGTCTGACCGTCTTCGATGAGTTGGATGTGGGCGTCTGCACCTTCTGCTGTCAATTCAACTTTCTCAATCGTGAATCCTTGATAAACGCGATACTGTAACTCGGCCGTCATGTTCTCGAACGGTTTCAGTTCCGGATGTGTCGTAATGACATGGATTGGACGCGACAAAAGTGCGGCGAGTAGCTGGTCGCGATAATCAATAAAATCTTCGTTCTCGATGTCATCGTCGAAGCGGATCCAAAACCCTCCGTCTTCAAATTCTGTGATAAATCCGTCACGCTTTTCGCCGGCCTCATCGACCTTTAATGAGATGCGATCGCCAACCTGAAAGGCGTGATTTGCTGTTAATGGTTCATACGTCATGAGTAGAACCCCTTCCTCTTATACAATGTTCTGCCTTCATTGTGTCTGATACGACACAAAAATTCAAGTTCTAACCGAGTGATGTGAGATTAATCACCTTAATAACTGTATAGTTCGTCACAGAACAATCAAATTAGTACAGATGATAGGTAAACCTTATCTAATTAGGGATCATCTGTTTCAAACTATATAAACTAGCAGATATAACAGTTTGTAAAACGCTTTCAAAAACGGCTATTTCATCACGTTCATAAGATTGTTACAAGTTTCACAAGAATGTAAAACATATTGTTCACGTTTTCACGTACACTCACAGTATAGATAACACGCAGTTACTTTCGAGAATGAGGAGTGAATCAACATGGCAACCGAAATCAAATCCGCATGGTCAGGTTTTGTCCCTGGTCAGTGGACGAATGAAGTAAATGTCAGTGAGTTTATCCGTTTGAACCGTCATGAGTACACAGGAGACGATGCGTTTTTAGCAGGTCCGACCGAAGCGACAAACGTTCTTTGGAATCGTGTGATGGAACTAACAAAAGAAGAGCGTGAACGTGGAGGCGTCTGGGACGTCGATCAACACACACCATCGACCATCGTATCGCATGGACCAGGTTACTTAAACAAAGAGTTAGAGAAAGTCGTTGGCGTTCAGACGGATGAACCGTTCAAACGTTCGATTCACCCGAATGGCGGCATTCGTATGGTCGATGCGGCACTCGAATCATATGGTTTCGAGCCAGACGAAGAAATCACAAAAATTTACTCAGAGATTCGTAAAACACATAACCAAGGTGTCTTCGATGCCTATACGCCTGAAATGCGGGCCGCTCGTAAATCAGGGATCATCACGGGGCTTCCAGATGCTT
Source organism: Exiguobacterium sp. s132 (assembly GCF_018617235.1). Lineage (GTDB taxonomy): Bacteria > Bacillota > Bacilli > Exiguobacteriales > Exiguobacteriaceae > Exiguobacterium > Exiguobacterium profundum. Next base: position 137,931 of record NZ_JACSJU010000003.1, read on the forward strand.
ACGGTCGTGGACGCATCATCGGTGACTATCGTCGCGTCGCTCTCTATGGAATTGACTTCTTGATGGCAGAACGTAAAAAGGATTTAGCGAAACGCGGCGGGTTCTTATCTGAGTCTGACATCCGCGATCGGGAAGAACTGAATGAACAACTTCGTGCCCTCCAAGAACTTAAACAACTCGGAGCTGCATATGGATTTGACCTCGGTCGTCCTGCGGAAAATACGCAAGAAGCATATCAATGGGTATACTTGGCGTATCTTGCTGCCATCAAAGAACAAAACGGTGCCGCGATGTCACTCGGTCGCGTCTCGACCTTCCTTGACGTGTACGCTGAACGTGACCTTGAAACGGGTCGCTTAACAGAATCAGACGTCCAAGAAATCGTTGACCACTTCATCATGAAACTTCGAATCGTCAAATTCTTACGGACACCGGACTACAATGAATTATTCTCAGGTGACCCGACTTGGGTGACAGAATCAATCGGTGGGATGAGTCAAGACGGTCGCTCGAACGTCACGAAGAGTTCATTCCGGTTCTTGCATTCACTCACGAACCTCGGACCAGCTCCAGAACCAAACTTGACGGTCCTTTGGTCGACGAAACTTCCAGAAGGATTCAAACAATACTGTGCGAAAATGTCGATTGAAACTTCGGCTATTCAATATGAGAACGATGACTTGATGATGCCACAATTCGGTGATGACTACGGCATCGCATGTTGTGTGTCACCGATGAAGATCGGGAAACAAATGCAGTTCTTCGGTGCGCGTGCCAACATGGCGAAGGCTCTCCTTTATAGCATGAACGGCGGTCGTGACGAGAAGAGCGGTGCTCAAATCGCTCCAGTTTGGGAAATGAACACAGAAGACGTGCTTACGTACGAAAAAGTATATGCCGACTTTGACCGGACGCTCGACTGGTTGGCAGAGCTATACGTGAATACGCTCAACGTCATTCACTTCATGCACGATAAATATGCGTATGAACGAATCGAAATGGCGCTTCACGATCCTGAAATCTTACGGACGATGGCTTGTGGGATCGCGGGTCTCTCGGTAACGGCGGATAGTCTTTCAGCAATCAAATACGCAAACGTCAAACCGATCCGTAATGAAGAAGGAATCATCGTCGACTTCGAAACAGAAGGGGACTTCCCGAAATTCGGAAACAATGATGACCGTGTCGATGCAATCGCCGTCGAACTCGTCGAATCATTCATGGAGAAAGTACGGAAACATAAAACATATCGTGACGCACTTCATACGCAATCGGTCCTCACGATCACATCGAACGTCGTCTACGGTAAGAAAACAGGAAATACGCCAGACGGTCGTCGTGCGGGTGAACCATTCGCTCCAGGTGCCAACCCAATGCATGGACGGGATACAAAAGGTGCGGCTGCATCGCTCTCATCTGTTGCGAAACTTCCATTTGAACACGCACAAGACGGAATCTCTTACACGTTCTCAATCGTACCGAAAGCACTCGGAAAAGAAGAAATCGCACGCGAACTCAACTTGGCGGCGCTTCTCGATGGGTACATGAGCGGAGAGCACAAAGGACATCACTTGAACGTTAACGTCTTCAACCGCGAGACGCTTCTCGACGCAATGGAACATCCAGAAGAATATCCACAACTCACAATCCGTGTATCAGGATATGCGGTCAACTTCATCAAGTTGACACGTGAGCAACAGATCGACGTCATCAACCGTACGTTCCACGGTTCGTTGTAAATAAAGGCTTAGCGGCCTTCTACGGAGGGCCGCTCATTCGTTAGGAGGTCATTTCGATGACAATGGGATATGTACATTCGGTCGAATCATTTGGAACAGTTGACGGCCCTGGTATTCGCTTTATCGTCTTTTTACAAGGTTGTGCGTTACGTTGCCTCTATTGCCATAATGCAGATACGTGGGATTTCAAAAAGAATAATCACCGCTCGGCTGAAGACGTCATTCAAGAGGCGCTCAGCTACCGTCCGTTCATGGACGCATCGAAAGGCGGCATCACGATTTCTGGTGGCGACCCACTCGCGCAACCTGAATTTTTAGAGGCGCTGCTGCGTGAAGCGAAAAAGCATGGGCTTCATACGACACTTGATACGTCTGGTGCGCTCCGACCTCCTAATTTGGATGCGATTTTAGATCACACCGATCTTGTCTTGCTCGATATCAAGCATATCGACGACGACATGTGTAAAAAGCTAACGGGACGTAGCAATGCCAACACGCTCGCGCTTGCCGAACACCTTTCCGAGCGCGGAACGAAAATGTGGATTCGCCACGTCCTTGTACCTGGATGGACGCTCGAAGAAGGTGCGCTTCGTCGCACGGCCGCGTTCATTCAAAAGCTAGACCATGTCGAGAAAGTCGAGATTTTGCCTTATCATGAGATGGGCGTCTACAAATGGGAGGCGCTCGGACTCGATTATCCGCTTAAAGGCACGAAGCCCCCGACATCCGATGAAGTCGAATGGGCAGAAGGGATTTTGCAGGGAACCGTATAAAAAAGCAAGCGCAGGCCGATGTGGTCTGCGCTTGCTTTACGTTACACTCGCTTTTTCTTCTTTTCTAGGACGCGGGCATGTTCTGCCTGTTTTTTCTCCATATAGAGAAGCTCTCGCTCAAGTTTGAAGTAGCTCGCATAGCGTTTCGCATCTAGCGTACCGCTCGTGAGTGCCTCTTGGACGGCACAGCCCGGTTCTTTCTGATGTGAGCAGTCGCGGAAGCGGCATGTCTCGGCAAGTGCTTCGATATCGCGAAACGTCTCATCGAGGTGCTCGCTTCCTTCCCATAGTCCGAATTCTCGCATCCCTGGTGTATCGATGACGTATAAGTCGTCGATTCTGAACAGTTCGCGGTGTGTCGTCGTATGTTTTCCGCGCTCGTCCTGCGCCCGGACGGCTTGTGTGACGGCAAGTGTCTCGTGGGCGAGGGCGTTCGTCAGCGTAGATTTTCCGACGCCGGACGAACCGACGAAGGCGATTGTGCTCTCACTCGGCAATGCGTGACGAAGTTCAGCCACACCTTTTCCCGTTACAGCACTGACGGGGAATACTTGAATTCCAGGTGCGTTCACTTGAATGTCTTCGAGCAATGTGTCGACGGAGTCGACTTGATCGGTCTTTGTCAAGACGATGATTGGGATTGCCCCGGTGTCCCAAGCGGCTAGCGTATAGCGTTCTAGGCGACGAATGTTGAAGTCGTGTCCACACGCCATCGTAATCAAGACGTAGTCGACGTTCGCGCAGATCAGTTGTTCACGTGTCTCGTTGCCGGCGGCCGCTCGTGAAAGAACGGTCCGACGCTCAAGGAGATGGTGAATCGTACCTTGACCATGCTCGCGAACTTGAATCGTGACATAATCGCCGATGACCGGGTAATCCCGTTCGCTCGTCGCGGCATGTCGAAATTTTCCGGAAACCCCGCACATATAGGCGTTTTCTCCGATTGATACCGTATAAAGATGTTGGAACTGTGCCGTGACACGTCCCGTTTCAGTTTGTTGATTCAAAAAGAATCCTCCTTTTAGTGATGGAGGACGACAGCCCTCCGATTTGCTGACATTTGGTTACGTGCATGCATCATGTTGCTCATAAAACATCATCCTTTCGTTGTTCGATAGCATTAGTGTACCACAGTTATTGGAAACGGTACCATCTCAGTCTAAAGACCGAGGTGAAACAAGCCTTCCGCTCGTCGACCTATGTCAAATAACGTATTATGATAAGAGTGTACTTAACAAGGAGGGATGACAGATGAATCACCAAGTGAAAAAGGTGTTGTTCATCGTGGCCGCGATCGCTCTAGTGCTCGTGTTGATCGGTTCTTTACCGAATATGATTTTATTCGGATTAGGAGCGCTCTTGACGCTTTGGGCTGGAGTCCGTTTTCAGGCTGTGACACACATCGGTGCTAAAGTTGGTTTCGGGATCCTTGCTGTCATTGGGATTGGGACGATGCTCTCAAACATTTGGGCGCTCGTCGGAATCATTGTCGCGTGGTTGTTGTTTAAAGGGTATATGATGTATACAAGTGAAAAACGCGACCCGGATGTCGAGATTTTAAATGCAGACGGAACGCGTGCCGGCCGGAGCAGCTTCCAGCAGTTTGATCAAGTGTGGCAAAAATTTGTTAATCGTCGTTGAGATTTCATAAGGAGGATTCACCATGAAGACACCGTTTGATCAGTTTCGTGAATTAGCGAATGAATTGACGAAAGAAATTTCGAAAGAAGTGAAGAAGTATCAGGATAAAGAGATGCCACGTTCAAGTGGAGAAGCGGAATTGAACCGTCATATCCGTGGAGCGGAGAAGGAAGCGTTGTCGGTTGAACGACTCGTGGAACGTCAACGTACATTGCTTGCAGAACTTGCTGAAAAACGTGATGATGCCAAGAAGATGGCAGATAAACGATATGAGCAAACAGAACTGGCGAAACAAGCCGGGGAAGAAAAGTTGGCAGAACGTGCGGCACTCGAATCCAAACATTACGGGGAACAGTACCGTTACTTTGAAGGATTGATTGACGAAGGTGAGCGCGAGTTAGATACATTAGAGCGTCGTGCGCTCGAGATGAAACTCAAACTCGATGAGATGCAAAATAAACGTTATGAGTTTGCGATGCGCGAAAACCTAGACTTGTTAAAAGGGGCACTCGACCAAATCTTTGGTCAAAATACGTCTCAGTCGCATCCATTCACTGAGGAAGAAAAGAAAGAACAACCTGCCGAAGAGAAGCAAGACACGCAGGAAGATGAAGATGATTTTGAAGCAAAATTGAAAGAACTGGAGCGTCGCTTTAAACAAGAGTGAGGCGATGGTTCGGCGATGACCTGAACAAGGTCATCGCTTTCTTTGCTTCATACATATGAACAGAAAGGGGGAATGGACATGGAACGTTGGAACACACGTCAAATCATTGGATTTATGATTATCTTATTTTCAGTCGGACTCTTCATCGATATCGTGACGGGTGGGAATAGCGTCTTATTCAGCATGATCCTCCCGCTGCTTCTCCTCTACATCGGTCGACGGTTCAGTCGTCGGGGGAAGCAGTCTGCTAGCTATATTTTTTACGCAATTGGGGGAATCCTCTTGATTGGCTTGATTTTCTCATCTGCGGCATTCGGATTCGTGCTCTCCGGACTCCTCCTGTTATTCGGCTATCGACTCTATAAGAATCGACCGGTCGAATCGAAAATCCGGACACCCCTTCGTCAAGAACAAGCCTTCTCATTTGGGATGAAGGAATCGGGGCACTATGTGTTACGTGATACGAATGAGTTCTTTTTACTACGGGACGTTGAGATGGATTTGTCACAAGCCATCATTCCGGAAGGAGAGACGTTCTTACTCCTCAATGGACTTGCGGGAGACATTCGAATTCTTATTCCTGCGGGGTATGACTATTCGATTGACGCATCGATCGGGTTCGGTAAAGTGCAGGTCGATGACTCGAACTATTCGCCGGTGTTCAATCGTCGCTTCTATACAGCGTCTGATGATTATGTCCAGGCTACACGAAAAGTCCGGATTCATATCGTGCTCATGAGCGGAAGTGTCGAGGTGATGACGGTATGAAAAAAGATTCTTATCCACGAACGGTCGTCTGGCATCAACTGTTTAGTAGCTTGTTGACGGCTTTCTTGATTACTGTAGCGTTTCTCATAGGTGACTCGACTTCATTGAGCGATTTATTTTCGCGTGAAGAAGGGTTGCCTTTCGGTGTGTCCATTCTAGTGATTGCCGTCTTGATCGGAAGTATCTTTGGCGTCGGTTCGTATTTTTATTTGCGCCGAGACTTTCGGGAAGTCGCCAATGCCCTTTGGAAACTGGAGAACCAAAAAGACATCACCTTCCGCCCGATGTCCCCATACCGAGATACACTCGAACGAATCGTCCGCGTATCGAAACAGCGCCAAGAGATGGTCGAGATGGCGAAGCGAGTCGGTGAGCGTCCGGTCAGTGTGGAAGAGGCGCGGAGTGAGGCCGTCGTCGAAGAAAGACGTCGCGTCGCACGAGAACTTCATGATTCGGTGAGTCAACAGCTCTATGCCATCTCGATGATGACGACAGCGGTCAAACAGACGATGCAGACGAAACCAGAACTCGCGAGTAAACAAATGGAACAAGTCGAGCTCATGGCGCAGACCGCACAGGCAGAGATGCGTTCGTTGCTGTTACAACTTCGGCCGGTCGAACTAGAAGGCATGACACTAAAGACGGGAATCGAACGCTTGTTAGAAGAACTGTCTCGTAAACAATCGACCGAGCTCGTCTGGCGTTTAGAGGAAGTGAAGCTCTCCCGGCACACTGAAAATGAACTGTTTCGGATTGTTCAGGAAGCGATTAGTAACACGTTACGACACGCCAAAGCGACTCGTTTAGAAATCGAGATGCGAACCGTGCAACAGACGGTCATCTTAAAGATTAACGATGACGGAATCGGATTTAATGTGGACGATACACAAGTCGCCTCATATGGATTACAATCGATAAGAGAGCGTACGGCAGAAGTCGGTGGAACGTTGCGATTGGTCAGTGTGCCGAATGTCGGGACACAAATTGAAGTACGTGTGAAACAACAAGTGGAGGGGTAATGATGATTCGAGTTGTATTAATTGATGATCATGAAATGGTTCGGGCGGGCGTATCTGCCTTTTTATCGACACAACCGGACATCGAAGTCGTCGGCGAAGCATCGGACGGAGCAACGGGAGCCGAGCTTGCGATTGCGGAGAAGCCGGACGTTGTCCTTATGGACTTGGTGATGGAGCCCGTTGACGGAGTCGAATCGACGAAACGAATTAAAGCAAGTTGGAAAGAAGCGAAGATTTTGGTCGTGACGAGTTTCTTGGATGATGAGAAAGTGTATCCCGTCATCGAAGCCGGTGCGATGAGCTATGTCCTCAAGACAGCGAATGCAAATGAAATCGCAGATGCGATTCGTCAAACCGCTGCCGGCAATCCGGTCATGGCCGCCCAGGTAACAGGAAAGATGCTCGAACGACTGCGTCATCCGGAAATGACACTTCATGAGAGTCTCACTGCCCGTGAACGAGAAATCTTGCAACTGATGGCGGAAGGCAAGTCGAATCAAGTGATTGCGGACGAATTGTTCATCTCACTCAAAACAGTGAAGACACACGTGTCGAACATCTTGACGAAGCTTGACGTCTATGACCGGACCCAGGCAGTCGTCTATGCGTTCCAACATAACTTGGTCAGTAAAGGATGAACCGTCTCCCTGTGATTGAAACGGAGCGCCTCCGACTGCGACCTCTCCAAATGGAGGACGGTCCGCACGTATTCGCCATCTTTTCAGATGAACACGTGCTACGCCACTACGGAATGGAGCCACATCGGACGTTAGAAGAAACGGAACAGATGCTGACGCATATGCTCGCACAAATCGAAACAGGTGCGATCATCCGTTTTGCCATCGAGCATCGCGAATCAAAAGCGTTAATCGGGACAATCGGGTTTCACAATCGGGCACCGTCGCATCGGCGTGCCGAGATCGGTTATGAACTCAAACCGGAGTATTGGCGTTCGGGTTATGCGACCGAAGCCCTTCACGCGGCGCTTCAGTTTGCCGTGACGTGTGAAATTGAACGGGTCGGTGCCATCGTCTATGTCGAGAATCTTGCATCCCAACGCATGTTGGAGAAAAATGGATTCTTTCAAGAAGGTCGACTACATAACTATATGCGTCAGCGTGGACAATCTCATGATGTGTATGTCTATAGCTATATGACCCATCAGTCAGTCTGAGCACACCGTTTCTACGGTGTGCTTTTTTCGTTTGTAAGAGAAATAAAATGGGAACCAACTAGAAGTGAGTCAATCAAAGGAGGATGATGAGATGAAAGCAGCATATATCGAACAGTATGGCGGGTCGGATGAGTTCAAAGTAGGGAAACTTGAACAACCGGCAATCGGTGCAGATGACGTATTAATTGAAGTTCATGCCGCAAGCGTCAATCCGGTCGATTGGAAGCTCCGTGAAGGATACTTGAAAGAAATGCTCCATTACGAGATGCCGCTCGTTATCGGGTGGGATGTATCGGGTGTCATCAAAGAAGTTGGGGCGAATGTGACCGAATTGAAGGTTGGAGATGAAGTGTTTAGCCGACCAGAAATCGCGCGCCAAGGCACATATGCCGAGTACGTCGCAGTCGATTCCCATCTTGTCGTCAAAAAACCAGCTTCGCTTAGTTTTGAGGAGGCCGCTTCACTGCCGCTCGTCGCGCATACGGCATGGCAAGTCATGTTCGAAGTGATGGATGCCAAACCGGGTGGTCGAATCTTCATCGGAGCCGGTTCAGGTGGTGTCGGAACGGTAGCCATCCAGCTCGCGAAAGCACACGGTTTGTATGTCGTCACATCGACAAGCACGCCGAACGTAGATTGGGTCAAAAAACTTGGAGCCGACGAGGTCATCGACTATAAACAACAAGACCCGGCAGATACTGTCCGCGATATTGATTTCGTATTCGATACGATGGGGGGCGACGGGCAGAGCAAACTCTACCAAATGCTTAAAGAGAATGGGATGCTCGTCTCCATCTCCACACCACCAAATGAAGAGGAAGCCAAACAGGCGAAGGTCCGTGCCGAGTACGTTTTCATGCAACCAACGGGGGAGCGTTTGAAAAAAATTGCGGAAGCTGTTGAAAAAGGCGAACTGAAACCTGTGATTGACCGGGTCTTTGATTTAGAAGATACGAAACTTGCTCATGACTATGGAGAAGAAGGGCATGCCAAAGGCAAAATCATCATCAAAGTGAAATAATCAAAAGAGATGGATTTCCGGAACAAATATCGGAAATCCATCTCTTGTTCATTTCATTTGATAGGCTACCTTATGTGGAGGTCAGCCTTTTTTCTGTGCTTGTATTTGTTCATCGATTTCTGATAGGTAGGTCCAACGTTCCATCTTCGCATCGAGTGTTTCTTTCAGTTCTGCAATCGTCGCATACAACTCATTGACTTTACCAAGGTCACTGCCCGCTGATGCAAGCGTCGCTTCCTGCGCTTCAATCTGTTCTTCAAGTGCGGCGATGTCTTCTTCGATCGTGTCCCATTCCTTCTGTTCTTTGAAGGTGAATTTCACGACTTCCGACTTCACGCGTTCCTTTTTCTCTTTAGGTTCTTTCTCTTTCTTCACTTGACGAACCTCTTCTTGACGCATGGCCAAATAGTCACTATATTCTGCGTGATACACCTGGATGACCCCATCTTCGAAAGCGATCAACTGTCCGGCGATCCGGTCTAAGAAATAGCGGTCGTGACTGACGGCGATGACTGTACCTGGGAAGGACTCCAAATAGTCTTCTAAAACAGACAACGTTTCCGTGTCCAAATCGTTCGTCGGTTCATCAAGGAATAAGACGTTCGGTTCATCCATGAGAATTCGAAGCAGGACGAGACGCCGTTTTTCGCCACCAGATAGCTTCGCAATTGGTTTATATTGCGCGTCCGGTGAGAAAAGGAAACGTTCGAGCATTTGCCCCGCCGTGATGACCTCGCCGTCCGGCGTGTGGATGACTTTGGCGATGCGTTCGATCTCATCGATGACCCGTCGTGACTCGTCTTCAAATTCGACTTGTTGTCCGTAGTAGCCTAAATGAACGGTATCTCCGTGCACAATCGTACCGTTTGTCGGTTCTAGGCGCTTGGCGAGCAAGTTCATGAGCGTTGATTTCCCACTCCCGTTCGGGCCGACGATCCCGTAGCGTTCACGGCGACCGAAAATCCAATTGAACTGCCGAATGAGAAGGGAGTCATCGTATCCGAAAGATAAATCTTCGACTTCGATGACCTTTTTACCAAGTCGGCGAGATCCGACCGAGACGTCGAGCGTCTCGTCTTCCGCTAAGCTCTCTTGATGTTTCAAGTCTTCGACACGTTGAATGCGTGCCTTTTGTTTGGTTGTCCGGGCTTTCGCGCCACGACGCAACCAAGCGAGTTCGCGACGTAATATATTTTGTCGTTTCTGTTCCATCGATTGTGCCCGAGCTTTTCGCTCGGCACGCTTCTCGAGAAAGAGTTCATAGTTCCCGTTATAGAAGTAACTCGTTCCATCCGCAATCTCCAAAATGTGATTCGTGACACGATTCAAGAAATAGCGGTCGTGGGTGATGAGCAGGATCGCTCCCCGGTAATCGGCAAGCATCGTTTCGAGCCATGCGATTGTATCGGCATCCAGTTCGTTCGTCGGCTCATCTAAGAGCAATAAGTCCGCTTCATCGAGTAACGCTGCGGCGAGCGCGACTCGCTTTTGTTGCCCCCCAGACAAGGCGTTCACATCGATTGACACGTCAGGAAGACCGAGCCGGTTTAAAATCGACTTCAGTTTTGCTTCCGTTTCCCAAGCGTCTGCGGCATCGACGGCCTGTTGGGCTTTCATGAAGCGTTCAAGTAACTGCTCACTTGTCGGGTTCGCTTCGAGTGCTTGTCTGGCGCGCTCGAACTGTTTCAACGCTTGAACGGAAGGAGTATCACTTGTGAATAAAGCGTCAAGGATCGTTTGTCCTTCGTCGAATTGAACCGTTTGAGTCAAGTAGCGAATCCGATAATCGTTCGGATGTTGCATCGTGCCTCGATCTGCTGTCTCGGTACCGGCGATGATTTTCATGAACGTCGATTTCCCCGAACCGTTCACGCCGATAATCCCGATACGGTCTCCGGGATGGATTGTCATCGTCACATCATCAAATAAGACTTTGTCGGCAAACTCTTTATGAATGCCTTCAATCATTAATAAACTCATGCGTTCTCTCCTTCAAGCTGTTGACGAATGGCCGCCTCGACCGTTGCTGCGATTTCCTTGTTCGGCAAATCAGCCGGATCAATCGCAGGTAGGAACGTGACATCGACCGTTGCCGGGGTGATTCGATTTTTGGCTTCTAACAATCTATAACTGCCTTGAATCGCGACTGGAACGATTTTCGCACCACTTGAGGTGGCGAGCGTCAAACTTCCGGCTTTAAACTCCTTCATCGGTCCACCTTTTGAGCGTGTGCCTTCTGGGAAGACAATCATTGATTGACCGGATTGAATTGTTTCGACGCCGGAACGAATGGCTTGAATCGATTGACGACGGTCACTCCGGTCGATGAAGATACACCCCATCAATTCCATCCAACGTGGAATAATCGGGAATTTTTGAACCTCGATTTTCGAGATAAACGCTTTCGGTCGTTTCGTGGCGGTCAACATAATCGGGACATCGAAGTTTCCTTGGTGGTTCGACACGTAGACGACGGGTTCATCCGGAATCTGGTCTTGACCGTGGACACGGATGTCTGCACCCGCAATCTTCAGTAGAAACTGTGCCCATTTATAAGCGATATCTTGTACGTAACGGTAACGCTTTGGCGTTTCGATTTTTTTCGCCTTCTGTAAAAACGGGACGGTGATCGGTAATACGGCAAAAAATGAGAAAAACCATACAGCTGTTCGAATCATTCTATTCTCTCCTCTCATGATGACAACAAGAAAGAGTCTTCTTCTCTTGACGAGAATCCGACCCTTCGGCATGAATCCTTATTCCCAAAAGCGAGAATCGCTCTCTTCTTCCTCTTCTTCGAGCTCGAACGTAATGCGTTTATTCACAGGATCGACGACGAAATAGGCGCCGTCTTGCTCGATACTTTTGATTTGCATGGCCTGATCACTTCCGATTTCGAGAGTGAGACGGATTCGGTTGTCATCATCGACAAGCAAAATACCGTCCTCTTTTAACCAAAGCTCCATGACAGGTGAATAACGAAGTAGCCATTCATTCGATAACGGGATTTCATTCATACGGTTATGTGCCTCCTGCGATTATAAATCCATTGTACGATGTCTGTTCCTACATAGGATACCAAATGTGGCGAGGGAAGACGAGCGTTATGTAGAGCGTTTTCGAGTCGTGGAGTGCATTCTGTCGACGACTCGTTTGATCCGTTTCTGGTTCCGTCTTTCTACAAAATACTCATTTGCCTGCATGAAGAGTTGTTTGAAGGAAGAGAGTCCCATCGCAATTAGAACGGCAAATAAAAATGTTCCGATTGGATCTTTGTACAATTCGGTCTGGAACAAAAAAGCAAGTCCTACGATTGATAAAATGGACGTGAGAAAATAAAAAATCATAGCGGAGTCTCCTTTTCTTAAAGGTATGAAAGAAAAAGGCATGGTCTTTTAATCGTATTCGACTTTTTGAAGGGAAATCCTGTTATGTATTGCAAAGAAAAAAACGCCTTCAGTGGGCTGAATGGCGTTTACTCTTGAGTCATGTAAGTCGAGGATGACGATACATTCGTGTCGACACCGTTTGAGAAAATAAAACTGAGAGATGCGAGTAATGCGAAAAAGGCGACAAGCAATCCTTTTGTAAAACGCTTTGCAAAAGAACGAGACTGTATATCAAACATTTATTATCCCCCGATCAATCCTAAATGAAACCTTATCTATACTGGACACTTCCTATATAATAACGTTTTCAAAAAAAGGATACTAGCAGAAAAAAACACGTTCACAAAATTGTCACAAAATTTTAATAAATCATGTAAGTTCTGTAAACAATCATGATTTCAACAGTCTCAAAACACGTTCACATTTTCGACACATTTATTCAAAATGTTGAAAGAGAACATGATATGATTAGGAACGTGTGTAGATAGGTATACTGACAGTAATAGCTTAGAAAAGGATGTGGGTGTAATGGCATTGCGCGCAGGAGAAGTAGTAGATTTAGTCGCGGAACGTTCTGCTGATTTTGGAGTATTCATTAGTAACGGCCGCGAAGAGGTGCTCCTTCACCGTAAAGAACAAACAGAAGAAGTGACAATCGGTCAAACGGTTCGTGTCTTCTTATATCATGATTCAGAAGGACGTCTCGCATCAACGATGACGATTCCGACCGTTTCATTTGATGAGTATGAATGGTTTGAAGTGACTGGCGTTCGGTATAACACAGGGGTCTTCGTGAATATCGGAATTCAAAAGGACGTTCTCGTTTCGATGGATGACTTACCGGAGAACCGATCATATTGGCCACAAACGGGCGATCAATTGTGTATTCGATTGAAGTATGACCAAAAAGGACGTTTGCTTGGGGACCCTGCACCATATGCGTTCTTGAACTTGTTGGCACGACCGTCGAAAGAAGAATGGAACAACCAGGACGTGCAGGCCATCGTCGTCAATAAACGCGAAGTGGGCGTCAACGTATGGGTCGAAGGGGAATCACTCGGTTTCTTGCATGAGGCTGAGATGACGCGTTGGCCACGTCTCGGAGAACAGTTGACCGTCCGTGTGACGCAGGTCAAACAAGACGGTACGGTCCTCGTTTCGATGAAGCCACGTGCCTATGAGGCGATTGATGGTGATGCGGCGAGCATCCTCTCGTATATTGAAGAACGTGGTGGCCAAATGCCATACGGTGATAAGACATCACCTGACGTCATCGACCGTGAATTCGGAATGAGTAAAGCAGCATTTAAACGAGCGCTTGGAAAACTGTTGAAAGACAAGCAAGTTGAAAAGCTCGACAACGGCTATAAATTGAAATAAGATAACTCATGTTCAGGTGACATGAAAGTTTAAAAATGTATTTCTTTCATTTTAGGAAGAAATACGTTATAGTTAATAAAGTTGACTATGAGGAAACATTGAGAAAACGTCTGTAGATCTGTCAAACTGAACTCAGACGTTTTTTGTATGAACAAAGGAGAATATAATTTGACAAAATTTCAAGACTTACAATTAAGTGAAGCATTAGTAAAAGGTGTACACAAAATGGGCTTCGAGGAAGCTACACCGATCCAAGCTGAGACAATTCCTGTCGCACTCACGGGAGTGGACGTATTAGGACAAGCACAAACAGGTACAGGGAAAACAGCAGCTTTCGGTATTCCGACAATTGAGCGAATCGATTCAAAGGCGCGTCAAGTCCAAGCACTCGTTCTTGCACCGACACGTGAACTTGCGATTCAAGTTGCAGAAGAATTAAACAAAATCGGTGAAACGAAGCGCGTATACGCACTTCCAGTATACGGTGGTCAACAAATCGACCGTCAGATCCGTGGTTTGAAAAAGAACCCGCAAATTGTCGTAGCGACACCAGGACGTCTCATGGACCACATGAAACGTAAGACAATCAAACTCGATGACATTCAAACAGTCATCTTGGATGAAGCAGATGAAATGCTCAATATGGGCTTCGTTGAAGATATCGAAACGATTTTGGCTGGTCTTCCTGAAGAGCGCCAAACGCTTCTCTTCTCAGCGACAATGCCACCACAAATCAAAAAGATTGCTGAGCGCTTCATGAAGTCGCCGACAATCATCAAAGTGAAAGCGAAAGAAATGACAGTTGAGAACATCAACCAACAATTCCTCGAATTGCGTGAAGGTCAAAAATTCGATACACTTTGCCGTTTGATCGACATCGATTCACCAGAACTCAGCATCATCTTCGCTCGTACGAAGAAACGTGTAGATGAAGTGACAGAAGCCCTCATCAAACGCGGATACACTGCAGACGGTCTTCACGGAGACTTAACGCAATCGAAACGTGACCAAGTCATTCGTCGTTTCAAAAACGGAACAATCGATATCTTGGTAGCGACTGACGTAGCTGCACGTGGACTTGATATTTCAGGTGTCACACACGTTTACAACTTCGATGTACCACAAGACCCAGAGAGCTACGTACACCGCATTGGTCGTACAGGCCGTGCAGGTAAGACAGGTACAGCCCTCACGTTCATCACGCCACGTGAATTTGGACAAGTGAAGGCAATCGAGCGTGTGACAAACAAGAAGATGAACCGTCGTCACGTACCGACAATCGCGGAAGTACTTGAAGGAAATCAAAAGCAAGCAGCTGAAGAGTTGATCGAACGCGTTCAAGCGGGCGACTTCAAAGCTTACACGCAACTTGCGACAGAGCTTCTTGAAGAGTACGAAGCAGTTGAAATTCTCGCTGCTGCCCTTCGTGGATTGACGAAAGAGCCAGATTCAACACCTGTTGAAATCTCGTACGCTGAACCAGTTCGTGTGAAACGCCAAGGTGGCCGTGGTGGCGATCGCGGTGGATACCGTGGTCGTAACGACCGTCGTGGCGGTGGCGGTGGCCGTGGTGGCGATCGTCGTGGTGGACGCGGTGGCGAACGTCGTGATGGACGCAGTGGAGACCGTAAAGGATCATTCCGTGGTGACGATCGTCGTCGCTCGGATGACCGTGGTCCACGCCGTCCGCGTGACTAATCATCGTGAAATGCCGCATTTCCCTAAGTGGATTTGCGGCATTTTTTATTGTGTCGTGCTACACTAGTTGAGTAGAGATAGAAGGATGAGGTGTCAACGGATGGTGGAATTAAGTTTCGGTCTCCTTGTGCTGCTTGGTTGTGTAATCGCACTCAAACCAATCGTGTCAAAGACAGACCGTCCTAACTTTCGTTATATCCCCGTGGCGACATTGTTATTTGGAGCGATGATTTTTTTAGTGTTAGCCATTGGAGTAGGCGGAAAGATGGGCATTGCATATGGCGTGGTGAGTATCGCCTATTTTATTGCTTGTTTCGGTGCCTATATGTATGTACACACGCGAACGAGCTGATTGTAGCTCGTTTTCGCATTTAACGAAGAGGTGATGAATTGTGGATGCGGTAGAAGTGATGGTCCATCCTGAAGAAGTGATGGTGACGTATGAACCAATCCTTGGAGCGGCGACGTTTCAAGTGGAAGGATATATGGTACATGGACGATTCCGAGGCGAATCATTGACACCGTTTTTTTATGATGATGACGTTCCCCTCGAGTATCAATTAGACATCGCCCAACGAATGGAGCAACTCGCGGCAGCGCAACTTCGTGACGTCAAACCATTCGTCACGTTCAGATGCCGGTCGGAATGGATTCTCGAAGAAGGGGGAGAAGCCTTTTTAGCCCCACTACGCGAATTGAATTTTCCGTTACACCGTATTTATGTGACCTTACAAGGGACGGACTTAGTCGACGTCCCGCGATTGTCACGTGTCATTCAATACTATCGGTCCTATGGATTGAAAATTGCATTAGACTTTGCCGAATCCACGAGTATCGAAGACATCATGACGCTTGCGCCAGAATTATTGCTCGTCGACCTTGGCACGATGGTCGAGAAAAAGACGTTATCGGTCACCTATCCGAACATGCTTCAGACGATGGAGTATATTGCTTCGAAGCTTGGTGCACCGCTTCTTTACAAATCCATCAACCACATCGGACAGCTTCGTTACGCGTGGCAGCACGGTGGTCGGTATTACATGGGTGGCCTACTAGGCTTGGAAGATGAGATTCCCCAACGAGAAATCAAAGGTATGGGTGTGTTGGCACAAGAAGTGCCTTCCTTCTTTTTACATGACCAGAAACGATTGAATCGCTTGTACGAGCTTGAATTTGAGTTACATCGCCGCATTGGTGAACTAGTTCAATCCGGAAAATGGTCGAGAGACAAGAAAGACGAGTGGATTCAATTCATCGCCCCAAAACTGGAAGAGGTGTTTGTTCGTTATTATATAACGGATAAGACAGGTTTCCAGACGAGTGCGAACGTTTACTGCGTGAATGGAGAATGGCGTGTCGATAATACGTATCGAGGCTATAACTGGAGTTTCCGACCGTATTTCATTCAGACGATGGCGGCGATGGATGTTCGAGGGCGTGGCTATTTATCGGGAGACTATCGTGATTTCAGTTCAAACGAAGTGACGCGAACCTTTAGCTATCCGTTACCGGACGGCATGTTCTTATTTGCCGACATATCCGAGGAGTATTTATATCAAAACCGATTATTGGATTGAAAGGAAGATGGACGATGCTAGATTATGATTACGATGCACTGCGCGAAATCGGGCGAATCGTCGCACTTGCGCGAGATGAGATGGCGAAAGCCGTCAAGCCCGGTATGACGACAAAAGAATTAGATGCGATCGGGCAACGTATTTTAGAAGATGAAGGTGCAGCTTCTGCACCGATTACGATGTACGAATTTCCAGGTTACACATGTATCTCGCTCAATGACGTTGCTGCCCATGGTATTCCGGGAGATGAAGTCATTCAAGAGGGCGATATCGTCAATGTCGACGTCTCCGCTGTGAAGGATGGATATTATGCCGATACGGGACGTACAGTGATTGCGGGGGCGGCGAAGTCACCCCAGCACGAACGTTTGGTCGAAGTATCCTTGACTTCATTAGAAGCGGGACTCAGCAAGGTCAAGGCGGGTGTGAAAGTCAATCAGATCGGGAAAGCAATTTACGCTGACGCGAGAAAGAATGGATTCACGGTCATCCGGAACTTGGCCGGACACGGTCTCGGTCGGACATTGCACGGGGAGCCAGAGACGATCTCGAACTATTATAGTCGAGAAGAAAATCAGTTATTAAAAGCCGGGCAAGTGATTGCTGTTGAGACGTTCATCTCGACAAAGGATGAAATCGTCTATCAATCGGAAGAGGATGGTTGGACGCTCTTCACTCCGAACAAGAGTCTTGTTTCGCAGTTCGAGCATACAGTTGTTGTCACAGAAGATGGATATGAAGTGTTAACGGGATCGTTCCGTTAACGTAAAAAAGGTGTGGTTCTCGTGAACCGCACCTTTTTCATGTTTGCAATGTAATCACTTCTTCGCGTAACCGTTCAATCACATTCCAATCTGGTTGTACGGAATCCGGAAGAGTCAACTTTCCATTCTCCACTTCAAGCGGGGTATCGAGTAAATCTTGCTCGAAATAAGCGCTCGTGCCTGACATGTCCGCGGGGAAGCTCGCGCCGCTTAACGAAGCAAACAAGAGTGTATGATATCTTCCGATACCGGATTCATACATGCCACCGACCCAGTATGGCGTTCCGTGTTTTCGAATGTGGAGCGCCTCGCTAAGCCCACCGACACGTGCGGGTTTAATGTTGACGATTTTTCCGGCACCAAGCTGTGCCATCGTATCCACGTCGTCATAAGACGTGATGG
The DNA here is from genome assembly GCF_018617235.1 of Exiguobacterium sp. s132. Classification (GTDB taxonomy): domain Bacteria; phylum Bacillota; class Bacilli; order Exiguobacteriales; family Exiguobacteriaceae; genus Exiguobacterium; species Exiguobacterium profundum. The sequence continues at coordinate 155,943 of NZ_JACSJU010000003.1, forward strand.
ATTCGTCGAGACAAATGGGGGTCGTGAGTTTTGCTTGGAGAGCCGCTGATTTTGTGAATTGTCGGCTTGGGTACGGTTGTTCGATCATCAATAACCGATGGGCATCGAGTTGTTCGAACCATTCCATCGGTTGATCGGACGCACTTCCGTTTAAATCAATCATGAGAGGCGCGTCAGGGAAGACCGCGCGAATCTCACGTAGGGCAGGAACCAGTTCATTAGGAGATGCCTTTAATTTGATGCGTTCGAATCCGTCAGCTAATGCCGTCTCGATGGATTTCATCGTTTGATTCAGTAACCCAATCCCGATTGTTCGTCCGCAGGAAACGGAATCTCCGGCGCTCATGAATGACTTGAGTGATTTGTTCGCGCGCGTTGCTTCAATCTCCCAGAGTGCACTTTCCCACATCGCCTTTGCCATGTGCTGACCGATGATGGACGAGACCAAGTTCGGAAACACGTCCGTTGTGACCGTCATCCCTTTCAGTAAATTGAGAATTAGTTTAGACGTATCGATCATGGATTGGGTCGTTTCTTCCGTATACCAAGGTGTTTCGAAAGCGGCACCTTCTCCGTATCCGATGACACCGTCTACGGTCTCTAGACGGAGGATAAGCGTTCTTCGGACAGATAAGACGGCGTGTGCCGTCACAATCGGGTGTTTAAACGTCAAAGGGACGATGGAAAGCTCAGCACGTTTGATCATGACAGTAGCTCCTTTAAGCGATGGCGCATTAATTTTCCGTTCGCGTTTCGTGGTAAATTCGGTGCGTAGTGGATGGCGATCGGGTGCTTATATTTAGCCAACTGTGAGTCGAGAACATGCTGCATCTCGGCTGGATCATAGGAGCCGACGACGAAGGCGATCGGGACTTCTCCCCAAGTCGGATGCGACTGTTTCGTGACGCCGACGTCTTGAACACCGGCACAGCGTAACATGGCGGCTTCGATTTCAGCCGGATAAACATTTTCACCACCTGAAAGAATAAGGTCGGTTCGGCGATCGTGTACATATAAATAGCCATCCCTCATCGTGCCGAGGTCACCCGTTCGCCAATAACCATCGGGTGTCCAAGCATCTGATTCAGGTTGTTCGAAGTATCCCTTCGTCACAGTTGGTCCCTTTACTTCGATTTCTCCGTCCGAATTAATTCGAATACTTGTTGGGGCGATTGCCTGACCACTCGAACCGATATGCGAGAGCGCTTCGCTCGGGAGCAACGTGGCGACTTGAGAACACGTCTCGGTCATCCCGTATGTCTGAGCAATCGGTAACTTGCGTCGTTCTGCTTCTTCTAGTAATGAGCGCGGGACGGGTCCGCCTCCGACGAGTAACGTGCGAAGTCGGTGCTTTTTCAGGCCAGCATCGAGCAATCGTTGCAGCATAATTGAGACGAGTGATAGCTGGGTGATGCCTTCTGTCTCGATGACGTGAAGTGTTCGATCGACATCGAATCGTGGCTCGACATAGAGCGTCGAACCGATGATGGCACTCCGATACACTTGAGACAGTCCACTCATGTGAAAGAGCGGGGTCACCGCGAGCATCCGGTCTGATGGACGATAGTCTAAATGCGCTTCAGCGGCTCGGGCACTAGCGAGGTGATTCCCGTACGTCTGTTGCACCGCTTTGGCTCGACCCGTCGTTCCGGACGTAAACATGAGAGACATGGTTTCATCTTCATTCCACTCATGGGTCACGGTGAAACATGAAGTGGTCCGGCGTGTGATCAGGAGTTGGGTGATAGACAAATCGATTTCTGCGTCAACGAGAAGGAGGTCCACTTTTGCTGTTTGTAGCTGAGTACGCACTTCCTCTTCGGTCAGCCGTGTATTCAACGGAACAAGCACTTTTCCGAGCAGATGTACTGCATGAACGGCAATGACATAGTCTTTGCTGTTTTTAGCGAATATGCCAATTCGTTTGGCGGTGGGTGTCTGTTCATGGATGAACTGGGCAAGTTGAAGGCTTTCCGTGCGTAGCATTGCCCATGTCAATCGATCGTCAGCTGTCACAAGGGCGAGATGTGACGCTGGGTGTTTCCGAATCCATTCATACATAGCTGTCACCTCCAAAAAAAGAGTAGCGAAATCGCTACTCTCTCAACAATTAAGGGAAACGTGGGAATTGACCGAAGTCAGGGTCACGTTTTTCTTTGAACGCATCGCGTCCTTCTTTTGCTTCATCTGTCGTGTAGTAGAGAAGCGTTGCGTCTCCAGCGAGTTGCTGAAGTCCGGCAAGACCATCTGTATCTGCGTTCATTGCTGCTTTCAAGAAGCGAAGCGCTGTAGGTGAGTGTTGTAAGATTTCTTGGCACCACTTGATCGTTTCTGCTTCGAGTTGATCGAGTGGGACCACCGTGTTGACGAGTCCCATGTCGAGTGCTTCTTGTGCATCGTATTGACGGCAAAGGTACCAGATTTCACGAGCTTTCTTATGGCCGATGATCCGTGCCAAGTATCCAGAACCGTATCCTGCATCGAACGAACCGACTTTAGGACCTGTTTGTCCGAAGCGAGCATTGTCCGCTGCAATCGTCAAGTCACAGACGACATGAAGAACGTGTCCTCCGCCGATTGCGAAACCTGCGACCATGGCGATGACCGGTTTTGGAATGACACGAATCAAGCGCTGAAGGTCGAGGACGTTCAAGCGTGGGATTTCATCTTCCCCGACATAGCCGCCATGTCCACGAACTTTTTGGTCCCCACCTGAACAGAATGCCTTTTCGCCTTCACCTGTCAAGATGATGACGCCGACTTCTTTATCGTCGCGCGCGCGAGCGAATGCATCAATCAATTCATTGACCGTCAACGGACGGAATGCATTGCGCACTTCGGGACGGTTGATGGTGATTTTGGCAATCCCGTTCCACGTTTCATATTTAATGTCTTCATACGTCCGGACCGATGTCCAGTTCGCTACTGATTCCATTTTAAATACCCCCTAAAATCAATTTCTTTATTATTGTACCAAACTCTGATGCATTCTCGATATGAGGAGCATGCCCTGCGTTTGAAATTTCATAGATTTTAATATCTGGTCGCTCTTCCTGCATGTGTCTTGCGATGGCTTTGAACTTGAGATCGTCTGACCCGACAATCAAGTCGGTACGGGGGAGACGCTGCAATGTGCCCCATAAGGACGGCATATGTCCCGTACCGATTGACCGCAAACTGTTTGCGAGGGCATTCGGGTGTTGGGCGAGCCGATCTTTTCGGAGTGAACGTTTCATGTCTTCCGTCTGTCGCCAAAGCGGAAGGTTCTCCCAACGATTCACGAATGCAGCGATACCCTTGGTTTCAATCAAGTGAGCCAATTCTGCATCTTGGCGGCGGCGTGCGGCTCGTTCCTTAGAAGTGAGCAGACCGGGGGTCGTGCTGATCCCGATGACATGTTCGACACGCTCGTCGCATGCAGCGAGTGTCAATGCGATTCTCCCACCGAGTGAATAGCCGACGACTGTCCAAGGTCGGTCGTCCGTATCCAGTAAGCGGGACAAATCTTTAACTTGCTGACTCATTGTCGAACGATTGACTGAAGGGCGCTCCGTTGCGCCATGTTGGAGGAGCGACGGTGACACAAGACGAATCGGTAATGCAGGGAGCGAATCGACCCAATGGGCGTTTCCGGTGAATCCGTGTAAAAATAATACCGGTTTTCCCTCACCGCGATGAATCACTTCATAACGTACGCCACGTAAATCGATGTTCATGATTCGTTCTCCGTGATGAGGCGAGCGCAGACAGATTGTGTCCAACCTCGATGGATCGTCACATTCTCCTCACGATTCGATGGGAATTCGATTAAATGAACGCCATCTTCAATCGCTTCTTGAATTTCATCTGGTCGTTCAATTAGACGATACGATAAGCCATATGTGTCAGCGAATCCACGGATATTTAAATCAAGCGGTGTGCCGAACAGATCTTCGAACAACTGTGTGTCGACAGAAGCCTGCGGGAGGAAGGAAAATATCCCTCCACCGTTATTGTTAGCAATCACGACGGAAAATTTTCCAGGATGATGCTTTAACAGTTGCAAGGCGTTGCTATCATGATAGAACGCTAAATCACCAATCAATAAAGCGCCGTGAGACGTATCATAACTGCTTCCGAGTGCAGTGGATAACACACCATCAATTCCGTTTGCGCCTCGATTGGCGAGAACGTGTATATTCGTGCCGGCAGACAGTGATGTATCTATATCTCGAATCGGCATGCTATTACTGACGAATAGACGCTCAATCGATGTATCGAGCAATCGTTTCGTCAATTCCGCTTCACCTTGAAGTGACGATTTTGCAGACTCGGCAACCTCTTCAAAAAAGCGTAAACGTTCAAGGTACCGAGGTTCGTTTACGGATGCGATGAGCGGTAGAAAATCGAGTGCGTCGCCGTAACAGATCGTGGCACGGCTACTTGGGTCGCGATAAGATCCCGGTTCATCGATGACGAGTTGGTCCGCCATGGCCATCCATTGATTGAAGCGTTTCGAAACAGGTGCAGCCCCGAAACGGACGAACACCTCAGGCAGCCAATCGGTCCGATGCTCACTTGCGAGCCACGTGTCATAGTTGGTCAAGACGCCGTCGAAACGTCGCATGCCGCTGAGAGGATCGGCGAAAATCGGGATCTGTCGCTCGGAAGCAAATTCAACGATGGATTTCTGCCAAGATGTCGGGGTGTAAGGTCCGACGACGAAGGCGAGTTGTTTGTGACTCGTCCGTTCTGAGAAAATGTCTTTATCCGCCTGTGTCGGCCGGATACGCTGTCGTTCTGGCAAGACAGGGTCAGCCTTCAATATCTGTTTCAATGACTCGATATCCGGAAGCAGTGGTTCTCGGAACGGCACATTCAAATGAACGGGTCCCATCGGTGCTTGCATCGACAGATTCGTGAAACGGGTAATCGTTTGTTGCATAAACGATAACGTCGCCTCCTCTGGAACGGGCAAATCAACGCTTGTCTTCACTTGTTCCCCGTAGAGGCGGACTTGATTGATTGCTTGTGGAGCCCCGACATTACGCAGTTCATAGGGACGATCGGTCGTCAGTACGACAAGTGGCAACTGCGATATGAACGCTTCTGTCACAGCCGAATAGTAGTTTGTTGCCGCCGTTCCACTTGTGCAAATCAATGCGACCGGGCGAATTGTTTCGGACGTACGGGTCAGTCCAAGAGCAAAAAATCCGGCAGATCGTTCATCGACGATGATGTGATGACGAATCTGAGGATGAAGATATGCCGCTACAGCGAGCGGAGTCGAGCGGGATCCTGGGCTGATGACTACGTCTTTTACACCGGACGCAACAAGCCGATTTACCATGGATGCGACCCAATCGGTCAAAACCTTATTCATCTAGGGTGCCTCCTTGATCGTGTAAATCAAACTGTAAAGCTTGTTTGATTGGACTCATTTTTATTTCTGTTTCTTCGAGCTCTTGCTCGAGTGCAGAGTCTTTCACAATCCCACATCCAGCATACAGTGCGACGAATTGGTGTTGAACGAGTGCAGAGCGGATTGCCACGACAAACTCGCCGTCGCCTTCATTGTCTACCCAACCAAACGGAGAACCGTACCACCCGCGGTCGAATCGCTCGATTTCACGAAGCAATCGGACCGATGTCCGCTTCGGAGAGCCGCCGAGTGCTGGAGTTGGATGTAGCGATTCCGCAAGTGACAGCAAGGAAGCATTTGTTTCGAGTGTCGCTTGAATTGGGGTGTGTAGATGGAACACCGAGCGATTTGCCAAAATTTGCGGAGTATCTCGTGTTTGAATCGGTGCAGTATAGGGTGTCAACGCCTGCTTGATGTCTTTCACGACAATTTGATGCTCCTCACGATTTTTTGAATCGTTTAGGAGTTTCTCTTTCGCAATTTCTGCCTCGATCTCGGTTTTCGGACGCTTGATTGTCCCGGCGATGGCAGCTGTGTTCAGTTGCATGCCTTCTTTTTGAATCAATCGTTCAGGAGTCGCCCCAAAGAAACCAGTGTCACGCTTTGGTTGATACAAATAGATGTAACTAGATTCTTGATGATCTGCTAAATGCTTCAAACTTTTTGAGAAGGGGAACGCATCATCGGAACGCTGATAAATTTCTTCGCGGGCAATCACGATTTTTTCAACTCGTTCTTCTTCAATCAACTGTTTAGCCTGTTGGAAACTGGACTTGAAGTGATCGACCCCATCTTTCACTTTTGTATAAGACGGCGTCGCTTCTTCCGTCGGACGAAGTGAACTGAACTGGGCCAACTGATCTGCCAATTGAATCAAATACTGTTCGACCGACTGCTTCGAAGAGACGAGAGTGGCCACTGTCAACGTGTGTCGGTCTTTATAGCGACGGTATAAAAATTTTGGGACGACGAGTGATGCCTCCCCAAAGGCATCCCACATACTTTTTTGTGGTCGCATAAACGTGTCGAATGAAAAACCGGCGAACGCGTGGATTGTCGCATCGACATCTCGTCGGTGAAGACTCCAATCGTATTGAAGTCGCTGAAATCGTTCGGGTCCAGAAGCGCTCAAGACGAGTGCATCCCCGCAACCTAGCATTTCGAGCGTCCGGTCTGGTGTCATGAAATAATAATGGGACGTATCGGTGTTCTGGATGATTTGAAAAGCATCGAACGCCGAGATTTCCCATGTGTATGATGCGAGGACAGGCCGTTGCCAAGCTCGAGCCCGTTTATGGGCCTGCTCAATTCGCTGTTTTATATGTGTTTGAGTATCTGGCATAAAAGAAAAGCCTCCTCAATCCGATAGAATTCTCAATCTTTAGTGTATCATGAGTTCGCAATACACCTGCCTATGAAATGCTCGGGAAATGATCAAGAATCTAGGATAATGGGCTGGCGTTGACAGATTTTTTCATCGAGACGTAAACTAACGAAGGGAGGGAACGAAATGAAACAGAAATCGAAAGGGGCATATTGGCGAATGATTCGCCCGCATACCCTGACCGCAAGCTTTATTCCGGTCTTGCTCGGGACGTTCATCGTCCTCGATCAAACCGAACTCAAGTGGGGACTTTTCCTTGCCATGTTAGTGGCATCTGTCCTTATTCAAATCGCGACGAACTTATTTAACGAGTATTATGACTACAAGCGTGGTCTTGATCATGAGGGGTCCATCGGAATCGGAGGCTCCATCGTACGTGATGGATTTACACCACAGCAAGTATTAGCGATTGCGCTCGGCATGTATACGATTGCGGCACTACTCGGGCTCTACATTGCGGCATCCACAAGCTGGCATTTGCTTTGGATCGGCGCCTTGTCTATGCTTGTCGGCTACTTATATACTGGAGGGCCGCTACCGATTGCCTATACGCCGTTTGGTGAAATTGTCGCTGGGCTATTCATGGGATATGTCATCATCGGGATTGCCGGCTTTATCCAAATCAATACGGTGACTACGGAGTTGCTACTCGTGTCGTTCCCGATGGCCTTATTGATAGGGGCAATCTTACTTGCGAATAACATCCGTGATTTAGATAACGATAAAGAGAATGGCCGAAAAACGATTGCGTGTCTGGTCGGTCATCGACGTGCGGTGTATGTATTGGCAGCGTTCTTTATCGCGGCATTAGTCGGCATCATCGTCGCCGTCATGTTTTATGGCGTCACTCCATGGGTCTTGCTGTCACTCTTAACGGTGCCGGTCATGATCCGGGCGATTCAACGGTTTTGGCAGAAGGCAGAACCGGCCGCGTTGATGCCTGCCATGGCGATGACAGCGAAAGTCAATACGCTGTTCGGGGCGTGGATGGTCGTCGGACTCATCGTTTCAAGATTTGTGTTGTAAAAAAGAGGAGGCGTTAACGTGTCAGTCGTAAAAGAAATGCTTGAATTCAATAAACGTTTCGTAGAGGAAAAACAGTACGAACCGTTCGTATCTGATAAATTCCCGGATAAAAAAATCGTCATTTTGACGTGTATGGATACACGTTTGACGGAACTATTACCTCAAGCGCTAGGACTTAAGAACGGAGACGCTAAAATCATTAAAAATGCGGGTGCGGTCTTGTCGCATCCATTCGGTTCGGCCATGCGATCGATTTTGGTCGCACTCTATGCGCTAGGAGCAGAAGAAGTTGTCGTTGTCGGACATTACGATTGTGGGATGGCGGCGATTGAACCGACTGTCGTCATCGAAGAGATGGAGCGTCGTGGAATCGACCCGCAAACGTTGAAGACGCTAAAGTCTTCAGGAATGGATTTGGAGCAGTGGCTACATGGATTTGATTCAGTTGAAGAGAACGTCGTTCATTCTGTTAACCTGATCAATAACCATCCACTGTTACCACCAGGAACGAATGTACACGGATTCGTGATTGACCCGGCGACGGGACGTCTTGATCCGATTGAAGCATAAGAAAGGAGCGCGTTCACCTTGAACGTGCTCCTTTTGAATTATCCGTACGTGTTCGTCGGGATGTCGTCAAAGTTATCTTCCTCTTGCTTTTGTTTCGCTTTCTTTTTGTTCTTTTTGAAGTCGCGTTCGTATTCCTGTTCACTCGGTGTCTTGAAGAAGCGCATCCATGTCGCGTTGATTTCAGATCCGATTAAAATAATCATCCCGGTTAATTGTAACCAGAGCAACGTGACGATGATTCCTCCGAGTGAACCGTAAGTCGAGTCGTAACTCCCAAAGTTTGAAACGTATAGGCTGAAACCGAATGAGACGACTTGCCAACCGATGACACCGAAGATGGCACCGGGGATAGTGCTTTTCCAAAAGACGTGCTGTTGTGGAGATACTTTATAAAAAATCGAGAGCGTTAAAATGAGGACAACCGTCGTAAGGACATATCGAAACACGTTGATCATCATTTCTTCGGCTCCGGTGATATTGACGGGTAAATACTCAGTGACGAACGAAATGATTTGAGAACCAAATACGTTCGATAGAATCAGCAGTAGCATCCCGATTCCAAGGAGAATCGTCAATCCGAGTGCCAACCCTTTTTTCACAAAAAAGTTACGTTCATTATCTTCACCATAAGCATGAAGGGAGGTCGTGATGAGACGGTCGACCCCTTTTGCGGCGGACCAAATCGCCAAAATCGCACCGAGCGATAAAAGACCGCCTCGCGGTTCGCCGATTGCTTCGAAAATTCCCGTTAAAAACCCGGAAGCTGCGGACCCGGGTGCCAAATCGTTCAATTGATTCTGAAACGAATCTTGTGAGACATCGAAAAAGGACAAGAGCGCCAAAATAAAGATGATTCCAGGAAAAATGGATAAAAACCAAAAGAATGCGAGGGTAGCCCCGTAGTCTTGTACATCATGCTCTTGAAATCGTCGAAATAACTCTTTCCCAAATGAAAGCCAATTCTTTTTTTCCTTCACTTCTGTCATTGCCATTATAAAACCCTCCTGACTCAATCGTTAAAAAACGTTTCCCGATTTCGGCAGGGTGTACACCTGATTACTCCTCCGATAAGGTCAAATCATAAAAGCGTTCCTCATGTGAGGCGAGTTTTTCAGCAAGTGAAGGTGGACGAACGGGGAGATGAGGGAGTGCAGACCGTTTGATCCACATCGGTGTATACGATCCGTTAGTCTGTTCTTCTTGGAACTCTTCACCTGTCCCGGTTCCGAATTCACCACCTGTCATCTTCGCCCAATAATAAGGATTTAACTCATTATTAAACGCAACATGGGCAGCGACACCTTCTAGTTCTACGTGAACACCGAGTTCTTCAAATGCTTCACGTACGGCTGTTTCTTCTGTTGTATGCCCATATTCGACTCCGCCACCTGGAAAAACATAATAGAGGACGTTTTCTTTCTCGCGACGGATCAAAGCCACTTCATCTTGATCATTCATTAAAATAATCGCGCTTCTTAATTTCGTTCGAACCACTGAGATCGTTCCTTTCGTTCCTGTAATTTTGCACAAAACGCACCGACGATTTGCCGATGCGTTCTTTTCATTCTTGCGTAGGTTGTTCTAATGATGTGTACATTTCTTGCGTCAATCCGTTCTCGTGAGAGGCGATGACTTTTCCTGCGACGCGCATGCCCAATCGAAGCGCCTCTTCAATCGAATGTTGTTTCATGAGCTCCGAGATGACAGCGGAGAAGAATGAATCACCCGCTCCTGTGGAGTCGGCGACTTTCACTTTTGTCGTCGGGACGTGACCTTGTTCGTTCGTACGAAGGTCGACATATACAGCGCCAAGCTCACTCATCGTGACGATTGTGAGGGGAGCACCTTTCATGGCGAGTACTTCCGCGACGCGAAGGGCATCGTCCACTGTGACGATTGACATGTCGGACAAAATTTCCGCTTCCTCACGACTGCAGATGAATCCTGTGAATCCTTGAAGCAAATGACGGTTTCGTTCGATGACGGATAGATGGCCACAGACACCATAAAGCGGTAAATCCATTTCACGGCATAGTTCAATCGTCTCGTTCAAGACGTTGACTGATAAGTCTAAATCGATGGCGACTGCGTCGCTCTCTTCGAAGACCGTATCGATTTGACGTAAAATCGCTTCTTCCATACGGGCTTCGTCTGGTTGTTTCGAAATAGATGTTTGAAGATCGCCGTTGTTGTCCATTACAGCGAGCCACATTCCCATACCATTATCGTCAAGCATGTCGACCCCATCGACGTTTACATTCAAGCAACGTAATTCTTCTAGGACACCGACACCGATTTGGTCGTTCGTGACGGTCGAGACGAAGCGGACATCGTTGCCGAGCACACCTAAGTTTTGAGCAACGTTTCGACCTGTTCCGCCATTGGAAAAAGTGATGTCGCCGACATTCTTCGCATCTTTGTGGAGCGGTGCAAAGGAAGTCCCTTTAATATCGACAAACACCTTGCCGATGACTGCAATCGTATTCATATCTTGTACCACCTTTAGTCAATCTTTCGATCTGTTTCAGTCTGTAGACACATTGTTTCAATTATAACGAAATCGACATATTGTTTCAATCATCGATTCCATTTTGTCGAATGGATCACTCCCACGATGACGTGAGGAGTCGGAGGCCGTTCAAAATAACCAAAATGGTTGAGCCTTCATGTCCTACAACCGCGAACGGCATGATGAGTAACTCAAAGATGTTCGTTGCAATCAAGACAAGAATCACACCGAGTGCAAAAACGACGTTCTGTAAGACGATTCGATTTAATTTGCGCGATTGACGAATGGCGTCACTCAATCGGACGAGGTCGTTTTTCATTAAGACGACATCTGCCGTTTCTAGTGCGGCATCCGTTCCTTCGCCCATGGCAATCCCGACGTCGGCTGTCGCAAGGGCAGGGGCATCGTTGATTCCGTCGCCGATCATCCCGATTGTTCCATATTCCTCGCGTAACGTCTTGATTTGCGAAACCTTCTCTTCGGGCAAACATTCGGCGATATAGCGTGTCAATCCGGCTTCGTTCGCGATGGCGCGAGCGGTCGCCTCGTTGTCCCCGGTAATCATGATCGTCGCAATCCCTAAGTCGTTCAACCGCTGGATTGCTACTTTTGCCTCAGGGCGTAGTGTGTCACGTAAAGCGTAAGCACCGATTGTACGTGACTCGTCACTGATAAAGACGAGGGTGTGACCAGCCTCTTTCAATCGTTCGACATCATGTTTAAAGAAATCACCGCTTTGGTCAGCGAACTTCTGTTTTCCGACCCGATACGTCGTCCCGTCAATCGTTGCTTCAATTCCGGAGCCTGTGATGTCTTTGAAGTGTGTCATTTCCCCGGTATGTTTTCCGGTGTAGGAAACGAGCGCTTCAGCAAGTGGATGCATCGAATGCTCTTCAATCAAACTGACAATTCGGTTGACGTCCTCCTCTTCTAATGAAGGTGAGATGAGCGCTTCTTGCACAATCGGTTTCCCAATTGTGAGTGTCCCGGTCTTGTCAAAGGCGATTGCTTTTAGACGTCCCATGTTCTCGATATGAGCACCGCCTTTAAAGAGAATCCCGTGTTTTGCAGAAGAGGCGATGGCAGCCAGCGCGGCCGGTGTGATGGCGGCGACGAGTGCGCAAGGGGAGGCGACAACGAGAAGGATCATGCCGCGATAGATACTCGTTTCAAGAGACCACGACGTGACGAACGGTCCGAGAATGATGATGGCCGCAACAGAGAAGAGCACGATTTGAACATAACGTCCTTCATATCGATCGATGAACTGTGCAGACGGTGATTTCTCTTCTTGTGCTTGTTGGACCATTTGAATGATCTTTTGGAACAGTGTTTCCGTCGCAAGTTTTGTCACTTCGATCGTCAATACTCCGTTCAAGTTGACGCTCGATCCGAACACGTCATCACCGACTTGACGATCAACAGGGACGGATTCGCCTGTGATAGCGGCTTCTTCTACGGAAGCATTCCCTTTTACAATTTTTCCATCGACCGGAATGCGTTCACCAGGACGGACATAAATCCGATCTCCGACACGAAGGTCGTCGATATGAACAACCTCGAGTTCATCAGTGTCTGTTAGACGAGTCGCCTGTTCCGGCTGTAATTCCATTAACGATTCGAGGGCACGTTCATTTTTGTTCATCGTATACGTCTCGAGTGCCCCGGATAAAGCAAAGATGAAGATGAGGATTGCCCCTTCCATCCAGTACCCAATCGAAGCGGCACCAATGGCGGCGATAATCATGAGAAGCTCTACATTTAGCGATTTCGTCTCAATCGTATCCGAAATCCCTTCTTTCGCTTTTGCGTATCCTCCGATAAAAAAGGCGGATAAGTAAAGTGTGACATGAATCCAAGGCGCTCCGCCTTGTGTTTCGGCGATATAAGCGAGTACAATCAATACACCGCTAATGAGCGCCATGATCAATTCAATATGTTCGTACCAGCTAGCCCGTTTGAAAACGTGGCTTTTTTCGTGCGTAACCGATTGGACGTTCATCGATAATCCCTTCTTTCTAATTGAGAATAAATCTCGATTAAATGATAATGACTGATGATGATTATCATCTTCAATTGGCTTAAAATAAAGAATTTATAGAAATTTAATCTGAATCCTTTATTTATAATTATTATTATCTAGGTTTATCTTAACACGCTTATCAGTGACTCACAAATAAAAAGATTAAGGAGTTTTTGTGTCATGCAAAATATATTTGAACGCCCTTGGACGGTGGCGTTATTGGCGATTTTCAATACGTTGTTATGGGGGAGTGCGTTCCCATTCATCAAGTTGAGTTATGAGAAGCTTGATATTCAATCGAACGAGTATGGGCAACAACTATTGTTCGCTGGCGAGCGTTTTTTACTCGCAGGGATTCTATTGCTCATCATCAGTCAGACCGTATTGAAACGGTCTGTCCGATTGACACGTGAAAAGGTTAAAGCGTATGCGCATCTCGGTTCATTTTTGACGTTTCTACAATATTTGTTCTTCTATATCGGACTTTCCATTTCGACCGGGGTCCAGGGATCGATCATTGCTGGTTCTACTTCGTTTTTCCAAATGGCTCTCGCTCATTTCCGATATGAAGACGATAAATTGAATCGATTGAAGGGGTTTGCTTTGACGTTTGGTTTTTCCGGAATTGTCATCGCAAACTGGCCGGCGACCGGATCTGAAGTTGGTTTTGGCTTAGGAGAGATTTTACTCATCTTGGCGATGGTATCCGGAGCATTCGGGAACTTGATAGCGAAGGACTACTCGAAGACGTATGATGTTGCCCCGATGACGGCTTGGGCGATGGTGATCGGTTCAGTTGGGTTACTGCTGATCGGCTATCTATTAGACCCGAATGGTGTTTCCATGCCGTACACCGCACAGACGATTGCGTTCCTGTTTTACTTGGCGATGTTGTCAGCGATCGGATTTACATTGTGGAACACATTAATGAAATACAATCCGGTCAGTCGAATTTCACTCTATATCTTTTTAGTTCCCTTATTTGGTGTCATGTTGTCAGGGATTTTACTCGGTGAAACGATTCCGTGGAATGCGGTGGTCGGACTCGGATTCGTTATTGTCGGCATTTATTTATCTACGTATTTTCAAGGTCGCCGCACAAAAAAAACAAACGGATGTCATTTGAATTAGAGACAGAGTTGACGGAATTGAAATCCCATGACAAAATATATTAAAAATTCTGAATTTTAAATTTCGAAAATCGGTCTTCGTTTGTAAAGACTTGCGTGCGCAATCATTCAAAGGGAGGAGGAGAAACAATGACTAGAAATCGAATCGTTCGAAACATTCTCATCTCACGTCAGCCGAAAGATGAGTACGTCAAGTACGTGATGAAGTGCGTGAGTCAAAGTTTAAAAGAACGTCACGGTCCAGTGGCGACCCGCGCCACAAGACAAGGTGATGATATTCAGACGAGATGGCAGTTCGATGACCGTGTCGTAGAAGTGACGCTAAAATCCGATGTACTCGCTTCGCTAGACACTGAACCATTCGCGCTAGACGAAGTGTTCATCCGAGCTTTGCAGTTAAACGATGATGAAATGGAACGAGTAGTGGAATAAAACAGAGGCAGGTGGTTCATGGGAACCATCTGCCTCTGTTTATAAGTCGATTGGTTTAGCGGTCGACGTGAAGAGTCGTAGCGCCAGAATACCGAGAATGACGGCATACATAAAGAAATAGATCTCTTTCGGTAAAGACAACCAGAAGGCACCGATCATTGGACCTGATATCGAACCGATGCTGAATGAAATACTGTAAAGCATGTTTCCCGTCGGCAGTAACGATCGGGGAAGCACCTCTGTCATATGTGCCAAACCAAGTGAATAAGTCGATCCTAGCCCGGCGCCGGCAAGTGCGAATAGGAAGAGTAGACCGATATAGGAATCGACAACAAGATTCGCCAAAGTGAATACGAGTGTGCCAAACGTCAGCACGATTTGTAAGATCCGCTTCTTACCGTACAAGTCTGCGAGGCGACCAAGAGGAAGCTGAACGACAATCGACATGACGATGAACGTCGTGATGAGTGTGCTCGTTTCCGTCAAACTCATCCCATTCCGAGACGTAAAAATGGGAAAGTTGGCATTTAAGCTCGCTTCGAGAAACCCATATGTAAAGGCAGGGAGAAGCGTGTATCCCGCACCGACAAGAATCAGGCGAATTCGTCCTTTCGAGTCGGTCTTCACTTTTTCGACCTCCGGAAACTCGTTCTCGACTTTAAAGACGAGCATCAACGAAGCGAGACAGAAGAAGACGATAATGAGGAACGGTAACCAAAACCATAGGTCGACGAGTGGTGCAATCAATGGACCGATGGCAAAACCGAGACTGAAAGACATTCCATAATACGCCATCGCTCGACCGAGACTGCTCTTTTCACTTGCTGAGGTCACCCATACTTGTGACCCGTAGTGTAGAGCCGAGTCGCCGAATCCGATGAAGAAGCGCATCATCGCCCAAACGAGTAAGGACGGCCAAATCGGTAAAGCGAAGGTCGCGACAGCCGTCAATACGATACCGAGGACGATGGTCGGTCGGAATCCATATTTACGGACGAATCGCTCCAGGAGAGGCGCAGAGACGATCACACCGACGTAAAGCATCGTCGCGTTCAGTCCGTTCACCCAGGCCGGGGCCCCATCCCGTTCAATCAACGTAGATAAGAGTGGGATGAGCGCACCTTGAATCAAACCGGAAATAAAGACAATCAATAGTAAAATCATAAAACGAAAACGGAGCATAGGTTCACCTCATGAAGTCAAAGTAAAAAGCCGAGAAGGGTCTCAGCTTTTCGTGTCGTCAATCGGTTGTGGAGAGTGATTCAAATGCAGCAATTCATCATCCCAACTGCCTTGACTAAACATTTCATCATGCTCTACTTTGTCTGAAACGAATGCGGCTGTCAATAAGATGCTCAGTACTCCGCCAAAAATAATGATGGCCATCACGGTAATCATGAGGATATAAATCGCAGTCATCTACACGCACCTCGATTCATTTAATATACAGAACATTTCCCGAATCGAAATATTTAAAACGATGTAGCTTTACGAGATTGGAAATCGACCGTCGGATAATATGCTTGTTTAACGAGTGCGTTCGGCCCGAGACACTTCACGGCAGGGCAGTGACAAGAGAGTGTAGCGTTCAATTGGCTGTTCGTCCACGTATCATACGCCTCTTGGAATGGTGTGTCATAGACGGTGCCGAGTGAACCGAGTTCATCACCGAAATCGGTCACGATGATCTGTCCGTCAAAGATATTCGTGTTGAGACGAGAACGTCCATCTGGGTCGTTTCGAACGGTCACGTTTTTTGTTTCATGAAGTCGCTTCAACAGAGCACGGTCTTCAGGTAGGTCAGAACATGCATAGAATGGTAACGTCCCGAACAACATCCATACGTTCTCGTCACGGACATCGAGTAAGTCATGGATGGCTTGTCGCGTATCAGCGAGCGATGCTGATTCGAGGGCGCTAGCGAAGTCTGCGGGGTACATTGGGTGCACCTCATGCCTTTGGCAACCGAGCGATACAATTTCTTCATGGATCTCTTTCAAGTGCGGAATCGTTCGTTTGTTGATCATCGTCTCCGCGGACACAATGATTCCTTCAGATGTGAGAGCACGTGCGTTGTCTTTCATCGTCTGGAGCATTTTCAATCGTGCCTCTTCACTTGGTTTCCGGTTCATCATCGCGAATCCGCCTTCAAGGAAATCGGCATCGGTACCCCAGTTATGCGAAATGTGCAAAACGTCCAAGTAAGGGGTAATAAGATGATAGCGAGATAACGGTAGCGTCAAGTTCGAGTTGATTTGCGTGCGCGCCCCACGTTCTTTCGCATAACGTAACAATGGAACGACATAGTTGCGGACCGATTTCATAGACAGCATCGGTTCACCGCCTGTGATGGAGAAGGCACGCAAATGTTCGATCTCATCCAGTCGTTGAATCAACAGGTCGAGCGGAACTTCTGGTTCTTCTGTTTGGTCTAGCATATAACCGACCGCACAATGTTCGCAGCGCATGTTACACAGCTTCGTTGTAGTGACTTCGACATTGGATAAGACGAGTCGACCGTGTTCGACTTGGTCGAGATAGGCTTCCCAAGGGTCGAAAGTTGGGGAAATGTTTTGCATGTGGATTCCACCTTTTCATCAAGTTACACGAAATAGTATGCTATAATAGCAACTCTTTGTCACGAACCAAAGGAGCGATTACAAGATGGGTAAATCACGAACAGATACTGCCGGAAAGATGAACGTCCTAAAATCGAGAACGGAATTACTCTGTCTATCGGTCAATACGCTAGACGAGCATACGACACCTGAAGATTTACATCGCCTGTTAGCCGACATTGATTCGTTGCGCGCTAAAGTAGTGCGTTACGCCAAAGACCTAGAACAATCGTCTCGAAAGGATGAATCAGATTGAAATTAATCACAGGAGATTTTAAAGATGTCACGGTCGAACGACTTGGCATTAATGGAGAAGGCATTGCGACACTTAATCGCATGGTCATCTTCATTCCGAACTTATTGCCGGGAGAACGAGCCAAAGTCGAAATCACGCGTGTGGAAAAAAACTATGCGGAAGCGCGTGTCGTCAAACGAGATAACGACTCGAAAGACCGCGTCAAAGCACCTTGTCCGATTTACGATGAGTGCGGGGGCTGCCAAATCCAACATATGAGTTCACGTCTGCAGATGGAGTATAAGGAAGAAATCGTTCGAAACGCCTTCCGTCAAAAGACGAAACTAAACGTGGACAAATCGGATATCCGTCCAACAATCGGAATGGAAGATCCATGGTATTACCGGAACAAGTCACAATTCCCACTCGGCACGCGTCGCGGTGAGATCGTATCAGGTCTCTACAAACCGAACTCGAACCATCTCGTGCCGATCGAGCACTGTATGGTCCAACAACGGGATACGACGAACATCAACAATGCGATTGTCCGTATTTTAAACGAACTTGATATTCCCGTCTACGATGCACGTCGCGACACGGGGTACGCGCGTACAATCGTCGTCCGCTCGGGTTATAACACGAACGATGTTCAAGTCGTTTTGGTCGTCGGACATGAAGATGTCCCTGATTTAGATGAATTGAGCGACCGCATCATGGAATTGCCGAATGTTGTGTCGTTCCATATCAATATCAATGCAAACCGTTCGGGTGTTATTTTCGGTTATCGGACAGTTCACATCGCCGGTCAGGAGAAAATGGATGAACAATTAGACGACGTTCATTATCACTTATCACCACGCGCATTCTTCCAGTTGAATCCGGCACAGACAGAAAAAATGTACCGTGAAGTGGTCGAGGCCGCAGGATTGACGGGTGAAGAACGTGTGATCGATGCGTATGCAGGAGTAGGGTCGATCGGACTTTGGTTAGCCCCATATGCGAAAGAAATCCGTGGAATGGAAGTCGTGCCGGAAGCGGTCGAAGATGCCAATGACCATATGCGTGAAAATGGCTATAACCATGTCACATACGTCGAAGGGCGTGCCGAGCATTGGATTCCACGTTGGGTAAAAGATGGATGGATCCCAGACGTCATCGTAGTCGACCCGCCACGCACAGGGATGGACCATCAATTGATCAATTCCATCATCTCTTCTAAAACGAAGCGGATCGTTTACGTGTCATGTAACCCGCAGACGCTCGCACGTGACGCCGACCAGTTGATGAAAGCGGGATACAAAGTGAATTACGTACAGCCGTATGATATGTTCCCACAGACATCTCATGTCGAGTCGGTCGTCGTATTCGAGAAAAAGAAAAAGAAAAAATATTGACGAGACCGTGAAAAGGCTTGTCACGTAAGCGTTTTCACGATATAGTTCAGATGTCAGACTTCTTTTCAAATATAGAAGTGGAGGAACATCCTATGATCTCACAAGAACGCGTACAAGAACTCGTCCATAAAGCCATCGAAGCGCGCAAACGCGCCTATACACCGTATTCAAAGTTTAAAGTAGGAGCTGTCGTCATCGATACATCAGGAAACGAAATTACAGGATGTAACGTGGAAAACGCCTCGTACGGACTATCGATGTGTGCCGAACGCACAGCCATTTTTAAAGCCGTGTCAGAAGGTAGTGACGCGATTGAAACGGTCGTCGTCGTCGGTGACACGGAAGGCCCGATTTCACCATGCGGTGCGTGCCGCCAAGTGATTGCTGAATTCGCTGGCGAAGATTTCACGTTGATTCTTGCAAACTTGAACGGTGATACGAAAGTGATGACGAAAGAAGAGATGTTGCCTTACGGATTTTCACCAAAAGATTTAACATAACAAGCTGCGGACGTTTGTCCGCAGCTTGTTTATGTGTCTTTATATTTCTTTTCACTCACTGAGTCATCTTTGGAGTGACGTTTATTCTTTTCATCCTTCACTCGTTCGTTCAATTCCTCTACAGGAATCGGGTCGACGGTTTGCATGCCGTCTTCGTCAAAGATGCTTTCTTTGTCCGTGTCTACCGCGTCCGGATTATCAAACGGACGTTTCGAAGTGGGTCGTTTCTTCTCCATCCAATCGCCTCCTTCCATTAGCCATTCCACTCGTAGAAATGTTGTAAACGTTTTCGATAATGGTTTTGAGATTATAAAATGGTGGAATGAAGAGTGCATAGTGAAGGAGGGGTTAGGATGGATCGGAAAGTGTTGATGGGGATTGTCTTAGGTGTTGCCGGTGCGGCGCTCGTTGCACCAAAAGTGGCGGCACTGCTTTCACAACGTGAGGAAGAAGATACGTGGCAGAAGATGGATGAACGGGAAAGCGTCGATGCGAATCAAGATGAAGCGGAGCAAGGGCTCACGCAACTTGATTCAAGTCACCGTGCCGAATGGCAGGCGAACGGTTTTCCACAGACGCATGCCGAACGCGAACGACTTGAACGAGAGTCGGTCGAACAATATAAAGGGAAAGACATATGAATAGGCAGCCATCGCGGCTGCCTATTTACATATCAAATTCATCGTCAGGTAAAAGCGGCAGACCGACAGTGACAGTCGTTCCTTGTCCGACTTCAGAGCTGAAATGAAGAGACCCTTCATGTCGCTCGATAATGTGCTTCGCAATGGCCAAACCGAGACCGGTTCCGCCATCTTTTCGTGTCCGTGATTTATTGACACGATAGAAGCGTTCCGTCAATTTGTCTAAATCTTCTTTCGGGATGCCTCGACCTTCGTCGCGTATTTCCGTGATTGCATATTCGGTTTCGGCGAACGTTTTCACATGAATCGTCTTGCCAGCATCCGTATATCGGAGCGCGTTGTCGAGAAGATTGCCGATGACTTGTTCGAGTCGGTCATGGTCACCGAGGATGATCAAGTCGAAGTCTAAATCCGATTCGATTGTCACGCCTTTCGCACGGGCAATCGGTTCAAGACGATAGAGGACGTCTTCAAGTACTTGCGAGTAAACGACCGGTTCTTTCGTCATCGGGTACGAATCGCGCTCTAGCTGGGCGAGATCGAGTAAGTCCGTGACAAGGCGCTGAAGCCGGTTCGTCTCGTTCTCGATGATGTCATAATATTGTGCCCTCGTTTTTTCATCCAATGACTCATCTTGGAGCATCTCGGTATAACCGCGGATGTAAGAGAGTGGCGTGCGAAGTTCGTGACTGACGTTAGCGAGAAACTCTTTACGCTGTTCTTCAACAAGTCCGAGCGATTCCGCCATCGAGTTGAGCGTGTCTGCTAGTTCACCAATTTCGTCATCGTAGACAATCGGAATGCGGTGGGAGAAATCACCTTGCGCATAGACTTGAGAGGCACGCTTCATCTGAATGAGTGGTTGGATGATCGTGTCGATGATCTGTTTACCAAAAATGAGCAAGTTCACAATCATGAGGACGAGTAAAAACGTGATCATGAGCCGAATCGGTTGGAACGGTTCACTGATTTTACTGAGCTCCATATACAAAATGAGTGCATTGTCGAGTTCATCGTCGCGGATGAGAGGAAATGCGGTCATCAAAATGTCGACGTCCTCGGTCGGATGTTTCCGGGTCACCGAGATGGCATAACCGTCCTGCAACCGTTCGAGGTCCTGCTGCCTTAAAAAGGTTTTACCGGAGCCGAGTGTGTCCTCTCGAACGGAGGAGAGGAACACTTTCGTTTCGGTCAATTCGTTCGTGTACGTCATGCTATCGGCGAACGCGTCCGAGAAACCGTCGGCCTTATAGATGGTGACAAGTTTCTCACCGCGATTGATGAGCAGTTCTTCTTGCGTTTGAATATAGAACTTGTCGTACAGATAAAACGTCATGATGAGAAACACGAACGCTGAGAAGAGGCTGGCTGTCCAGATGGTAATCCAAATCCGCTTCCTGATCGTGTATCGTTTCATCCGTTTGCCTCGAATTTGTAGCCAATTCCCCAGACTGTCTGAATATAACCGCCCGCCTCGCCGAGTTTCAGGCGAAGCGTCTTAATGTGAGTATCCACCGTGCGAAGGTTTCCATGATACTCGGTCCCCCAAATCTGATCAAGTAATTGTTCACGGGAGAATACTTTTTCGTCGTTCGTGATGAATAGGTAGAGCAAATCAAACTCTTTTCGTGTCAAGTTGACGGTCTTCCCTTTCACACTGACGGTACGTCCTTCGATATCGATTGAGAGGACCCCGACATCAAACGTCGCTTCTTGTTCTTTTGAGAAGCTGTGCGTGCGACGGAGCGTCGCTTCGATTCGTGCGAGTAATTCGCGTGGGCTAAACGGTTTCGTGATGTAATCGTCTGCCCCGATTTTGAGGCCGTGAATGCGGTCGAGCTCTTCTGAGCGTGCCGTCAACAGGATGATGGGTACGTTTGAGAACTCACGGATGCGCATGCAAGCCGTCAATCCGTCGAGTTCCGGCATCATCACATCAAGTAAGACGAGATGGAACGTCTCTTCTTTCAAGCGTTCAATCGCTTCAAGGCCGTTTGAGGCGGTGACCGTCTCATACCCTTCTTTTTCTAAATTTGATACAAGTAAATCGCGCATTTGTTCTTCGTCGTCGGTCACGAGGATACGAAACATTGATTCTGACATATGCCATTCTCCTTTGCAAAACGGTTAACGGGAGTTGTGATAAATCCCTCATACTTCTATCATACCTATCTCTTCGAATTAGAACAGATTTATTCGGCTCCGACAAGTTCCCTCCATCAAATCCACACAAAAACGCCACAAAAAAGCCAATTCTTTGACAGAATTGGCTCATGCTTCGAGTTGTGCCTCGTATGGCACTTCGTATTCCGGGACGTGTAGGGCATGCAAGTATAGTTGGAAGCTCGACTTGGATACTTCATATAAAACATACTCCACGTCACCTTGGTTGATCTCCGCAAGCAGTTCGGAACGAATCTCGTTCGCGCAAAACGCGTACGGAAGCTTCTCTGCTGCAGCAATCGATCGTTCATTCGATTTACGGATTTTTAAGAACACACTTTCAATATCAAGATCGAAGAACAGTTCTGAGAAGAACGCCTCTTTCGCCACTTGATTATAACCTTTGCCGTGATACGGCTTGCCAAGCCACGTGCCAAGGAATCCATATCCGGATTCGACATCGAACAAGCTAATCGTCCCAATCGGGGTGCCATACTCGTTCGTGATGGTACGTGAGATGATATTTCCTTGCTCTTCTAGCTCGATGACTTGCTTCGTGCTAAATAAAAACTCGTCAAAATGGACCGTCTTTTGACGGACATACGGAAAGACATCTGGGTGTTGCATCAGTTCGAACAACTCCGCGCAGTCGGTGAGCTCACGAAATTTGAGCACCTTTACATTCCTCCTCCTATTTCAGACCGCTGAAGAATAGTCGTAACGAAAGCATACTTCTGGCTTCGCTGTTCGAACCGCCTTGGCTGCTTTATGAAGTTACAAGATAATTTTATATAGTATTTTTAAAAAAGCAAGTAAATTATGCGTAAAAACCCTTATGAAAAATAATGAAAATTACTCGACCTCATGATGGGTTTCAGCACGGTCCGTTTTGTACACGACTTCACCGTTCACAATCGTCATAATCGGCTTCGATAAGTAGTCGAGCGGGAAGTGACTCCAAAGCACCAAATCGGCATCTTTTCCTACTTCAAGAGATCCGATTCGGTCAGCGACACCTAGTGATTCAGCTGGATTGATGGTGATCCCTCGCAACGCGATATCGACAGGAAGTCCTTCACGTGCCGCAAGACCGGCGCACAAGTTCAAATATTGGACCGGCGTGTACGGATGGTCGGTCGTGATGGAGACGATCATGCCGTGCTCATGGAGAATGCGATACGTCTCCCATGTCTTGTTCTGGAGCTCGATTTTAGATTTTCGAGTAAACGTCGGTCCGACGGTGACATGTTTCACACCGAGTTCTTGTAGTTTTTCAACGACAAGATGACCTTCTGTACAATGTTCGATACGATAGTCGAGATCGAACTCTTGGGCAAAGCGAACGACAGATAAAATGTCATCGGCGCGGTGGGCATGCACACGAATCGGCATCTCTCTGTCGAGGGCAAGTTGAATCATCTGACTGCCGAACGTTCCGATCGTTTTGGTCGACCCGACGGTACGGAACGCTTCACGAAGCAACCCCATAATCCCCATCCGCGTCAAATCACCTGTTTTTCCCATACTATGAATCCGTTTCGGGTTTTCACCGAGCGCCATCTTCAATCCGGCATAACGACGGACGATCATGTCGTCAATATATCGACCGTGTGTTTTGATGACACTGGTCACACCACCGATGACGTTCATACTTCCTGGCATGACCTGAACGGCGGTCACGCCTGCCATCAGCGCTTCTTGAAATCCTTCGTCAAGAGGGTATACCCCGTCAATCGCACGTGCATGAGGCGTCATCGCTTCGACCGTCTCATTGGCGTCGTTTCCGACAGAGCCGGTTCCTTCATCATATAATCCGAGGTGGGTGTGAGCATCGATGAAGCCCGGGAATAAAAAGTTTCCTTCGGCTTCAATGACATGCTCCCCGTCAGTCGGTTCAAGTAAATCGGACATTTCGACGATTTTCCCGTCCCGAACACGGAGGTCTCCGTAAAAATGGGGGGCAGTGATGGGGTAAATATGGGCATTTCGGATTAGTAAGTGACTCACAATTCATTCTCCTTAAACATCTTGTAGTAGTTGTGTTAGAGCCGGTTCCAATGTTTCATAGCGGAAGTCGAAACCATGTTGAAGTGCCTTCGTCGGAACGACTTTCGCACCTTCTAGGACGATGACGCTCTTTTCGCCGAGGGCGAGTTGCATCATTGGGGCAGGTGCCGGAATCCAGTGAGGACGATGCATCACGTTCGCAATCGTCTTCCCGAACTCATTCATCGTCACCGGTGTAGGTGCAGTGCCGTTGACGGGTCCTTCAATGGAATCAGTCTCGATGACGTGCACGAACAAGCGGACGAGGTCGTCTAAATGAATCCAAGGAACCCATTGCTCTCCTGATCCAATTTTACCACCGACCCCGAACTGATAGGGGAGTTTCATTAATGGGAAAGCACCGCCATCATTCGATAAGACGACTCCGGTGCGCATCGTCACAAGGCGAACACCTAAATCACGAATGGGTTCTGCTTCTTGTTCCCAGAGGACGCAGACATTCCCGAGGAAATTAGTCCGTGTCGGCAATGGTGTTTCTTCGGAATATGTGATGGAACGATCTTCACCGTATATACCGATGGCCGAGCCGCTTATGACGACCTGTGGCTTTTGTTTCAACTGTTGAATAATTCGGACGACTTCCTTCGTCCCTTCGATTCGACTTTGAAGGATGGCTTGTTTCTGTTTGTGTGTCCATCGCCCGTCGTTGATTGAGGCGCCGGCCAAATGAATGAACGCATCTGTTCCTTCGAGTTCCTCTTCTGGTTTACTATTCGGTGTCAACCATTCGATAAACGATACCCCGCGATGGCGGGGACGTGGATGACGCGTCAACACGACGACTTGATGTCCGGCGTCGGCGAGTGCACGAACGAGTGGTTGACCGATGAGCCCAGTTCCACCAGTGATTGCGATTTTCATGAAATTCCCTCCGATATCATGTGTTGTTTCTAAAATGGGTATAAGTCAGTATATCCAGATGAATACCCTTTCTTCTAACTTATCAAAAATCCTCTACGTTTCTTGAACGTGATATGTTAGAAACATGGAATGGAGGGGAGTCGTTGTGAAAATTGCAAAGTTCACGACCCAAAAGAAGAACCAAGATCGACTGAACGTCTTCATCGAACGGGAGGGGAAAGAGGAGTTTGCGTTCGCCATCGATGTTGACGTATTCATCAAGTACGGGCTCACAAAAGGGATGGAGCTCGAAGACGATTTTGTGCAAGACGTCCTTGAGGCGGAAGAAGCTCAGAAAGCCTATAAGTTGGCCATCAATTATTTATCGTATCGAATGCGCGCCATTTCAGAGGTAAGGGACTATCTCGTGAAGAAAGAGTTAAGTGAATCTGCTATCAAACATGCCATCACGCGACTAATCGAGCAGCGTTATTTGAATGATGAGGAGTTCGCAAAAGCGTATGTCCAAACGAAATTCAACACAAGTCCAAGTGGACCAATCAAAATCAAACGCGAGCTCGAACAGCTCCGAATCCCAACGGACGTTGTTGAATCCGTATTAGAATCAATCTCACACGAAGATCTCGTCGAGAAGGCTGGAAAGTTCGTGAAAAGGAAACAACTGGAAACAAATCGTCGTTCTGCCACAGAAGTGCAACAAAGAATTCAACAAACCCTGATGCAAAGGGGGTTTACCTTTGATATTATTTCAGAGGCGATTCAAACTTTTTGGGAAGAAGAGGACGAAGATGTCGAGGTTGCGGCATGTCTGAAACAGGCTGAGAAGTTGAGTCGGAAGTTCAGCGGATACGACGCGTTCGAACGCAAACAGCGCATGAAGATGCAGCTTCGGCGCAAAGGATTTCCGTATGATGTGATTGAACGTACGTTAGATCGAATCGCTGAAGAAGAATCGTGATGGGACATCTGTTTACGGTAGGGGAAAACACGAAAAGGTGGGTCTACATTGACGATTTTAGAATGGATTACAGCACTGACACCGATTGTGGCCGTGCTCATCTTATTGGTCATTATGCGTTTACCTGCATCGGTAGCCATGCCCTTGTCACTTGTGACGACGGCGATTTTAGCGTTCTTCGTCTGGCAATTGGATGCGACACGAATTATGGCAGCGACATTACAAGGACTCGTCATCGCCGTCACGACAGTATGGATTGTCTACGGGGCAATCGGAATGATGAATACGATGAAAGAAGGGGGCGGGATGAACGCAATTCGTTCCGGATTCGTCAACATCACACCCGACCCTCGAATTCAAGTTTTGATTGTCGGATGGTTATTCGTTTCATTTATTGAAGGCGCATCTGGATTCGGGACGCCTGCAACGGTTGCAGCACCGCTCTTGATCGCACTCGGGTTTCCACCGATTGCCGCCGTTGTCATCGCACTATCTGCAGACGTGTCGGCTGTGACATTTGGTGCGGTCGGGACACCTGCACTCATCGGGATCGGGAACGGTCTATCTTTAGATGTGAACCAACCTGAATCGATTGCCTTCTTGACAGAGGTCGTCTTGCAGACGGTGTTGATCGATATGGTGGTCGGCCTATTCATCCCGTTCATTTTGATTTTGATGTTGACGCGGTTCTTCAGTAAAGAGAAGTCGATAAAACCCGCACTTGAGGTATTTCCGGTTGCGATTGTGGCGGCGTTGTTATACAGCGTACCTGCGTACATTTGGACACTCATCCTCGGATTTGAGTTCGGTGGCATGCTCGGTGGTTTAACCGGTCTGGTCATCCTCGTGGCCATGGCTCGTAAAGGAATTCTCATGCCGAAACGCGTCTGGACGTTTGATGGATATGTGGATGAGCTAGAACCATCTGCTGAAAAAGTGACGCTCAAATCAACCACGCGAGAATTGCCTCAGTGGAAGGCGTGGGCACCTTATCTTATTTTGACGATTTTCTTAGTGCTCACCCGTACCGTACCATTTTTAAACGAACTCTCTCGCAGTGTCCGAATCAATCTCCCGGACATTCTTGGGGTAGAAGGAGTTTCGACGTCTTGGGAACCGTTCTATTCACCAGGTTTTATGTTTATCCTGACGATTATTGCGACATTCTTCTTACACAACATGAGTTGGTCACAAGTGACATCGGTGTTTAAGGCGACGACACTTGGAGTCGTCGGAACGGCCATCACGTTAGCGGCGTCGGTTCCAATGGTTCGTATATTCATCCACTCTGAAAATGGCGGTGCCGGACTCGCTTCGATGCCGGTCGAGCTTGCGACGGCAGCTGCTGATACGTTCGGTGGGGTGTGGCCACTTGTCGCACCGTGGATTGGGGCCCTTGGTGCCTTCGTTTCAGGTTCGGCGACGTTTTCCAATATGATGTTCTCGAGTTTGACGACAAACGTTGCGGAGTCGGTTGGACTTGATAACACGCTCGCTTTATCGATGCAGATGGCGGGAGCGAACGCAGGAAACATGATCTGTGTGTTGAACGTCGTAGCGGTCGCATCGGTTGCTGGATTACTCGGCAAGGAAGGGACCATCATCCGTTACACGCTCATGCCGATGATTTATTACGTGACGGCGACGGGGGTCATTGGTCTCATTTTAGGCATGTTTTTCTTAAACTAAATCAAGTTACAGTTTTTTTACAGAATAATGTTGACAATTTTCAGAACAGTCTGCTAAGGTTTGAGTAGATTTTAAAACTATGAAACGAGAGGAGCCAGAATGATGAACAACATTGCACTCACAAACACACTCAAAACATCATATGGCTACTCGTATTTAACTGCGTGACATTGGCAGCTGGATAGGGGTAGTGTCCTTTCCCTGACCATGCAAAAGACTGAAGACTACTTCAAGCGCGCTTCATTTGATTGGTTGCACAATCAGGTGGAGTGCGCTTTTTTGCGTGCTTGGATGGGTGAGGCGGAAGGGGGAAATCAGTCATGAAACTGATTAAGCAATTGGATTGGTTTATTAAAAGACAGAAACGAACGTATGTGATTGCGATCATTTTACTGATCATCACAGGGGTTGTAGATATGCTGCCGCCTTGGATTATTGGTCAGGCGATCGATGCGATTCGTGAAGGAAGTTTGACGACAGAGCGATTGATTCTGATTGTATCGTCGCTACTCGGCATTATGGTGTTATCGTACGTGATGTCGTACTTGTGGATTGCCCGACTCTTCGGGACAGCCTTTTTACTTGAAAAGAAATTGAGAGGTCGCTTCTTTGGTCACCTCCTCAAACAAACACCGCGCTTCTATCAACAACATCGCACAGGTGACTTGATGGCACTTGCGACGAATGACTTAAAAGCGGTGGAGCGGACAGCGGGATTTGGGGTCATGACATTAGTCGACTCGTTCAACATGACGCTCATCGCCTTGACGATTATGGGCGTGTTCATCGATTGGAAGTTGACGCTCGCAGCACTTTTGCCAATGCCGATTCTCGCCTGGTCGATGAATAAACTTGGGAGTCAGATTCATACACGTTTCACGGCAGCCCAAGATTCGTTCGGCGTGATGAA
This sequence comes from Exiguobacterium sp. s132, assembly GCF_018617235.1. Taxonomy (GTDB): domain Bacteria; phylum Bacillota; class Bacilli; order Exiguobacteriales; family Exiguobacteriaceae; genus Exiguobacterium; species Exiguobacterium profundum. Next base: position 184,454 of record NZ_JACSJU010000003.1, read on the forward strand.
CGACCAAGTCGTTGAATCCATCTCTGGTCTTCGGGTCGTCCGCTCCTTCGTCCAAGAAGAGGCGGATACGAAAAAATTTGATGACATCACGGATGACGTGATGGCGAAAAACATGCATGTCGCTAAAATCGACGTCTTGTTTGAGCCGGTTATCAAATTACTCGTTGGACTCAGCTATTTGATCGGACTCTCGTTCGGGACGTATCTCGTCTTTACGAACGACATCACGCTCGGTCAACTCGTTTCCTTCAACATTTATTTAGGGATGTTGATTTGGCCGATGTATGCCTTCGGGGAACTCATCAACGTCGTCCAACGAGGAACGGCGAGCTTGGAACGGATTGAGACAACGATGAATGAGGTACCGGACGTTTCGTCAACCGGAACGGTTCACATCGATGTACCAGAGAAAATCACCTTCAAATCGCTCTCATTCCGTTATCCAAACGCGAATCGGGAGTCGTTAGAAGACATCGTCCTGCACGTCTCGCGTGGTGAGACGATTGGGATTGTCGGACCGACTGGAGCTGGGAAGACGACGTTGTTACGTCAATTGCTCCGGGAGTATCCGATCGACGATTCCCTTCTCGTGAACGGGGTGCCGATTTCGGACATTAAACTTGAAACGGTCCGTGGCTGGAGTGGGTATGTGTCACAAGAGCACCTCCTATTCTCGAAAACGGTGCGTGATAACATTCGTTTCGGAGTCGATGATGTCTCGGATGAAGCACTCGACAGAGCCATTCACCTCGCGGCGTTCGATACAGACATCGAACACTTGGAGAACGGTCTCGATACCGTCGTTGGGGAGCAAGGGGTCATGCTGTCAGGTGGACAAAAACAACGATTATCAATTGCACGTGCTTTACTGAAAAATCCTGAGATTCTGCTTCTTGACGATTCGCTCTCAGCGGTCGATGCGAAAACGGAATCACGCATAATCGATTCGGTCCGCACGAGCCGTGAGGCGAAGACGACCTTTATCGTGGCGCACCGTCTTTCTGCGGTGGCACATGCCGACCAAATTCTCGTCCTTCAAGACGGACGAGTCACCGAGCGCGGCACCCACGACCAACTGATGGAACGACACGGTTGGTACTATGAACAATTTATTCGACAAGGAGAGACGGAGTAATCCGGGAAAGGGGGAATCTCTCATGATCGATCAATATGAATTAGATCCGGTCCGCCGGAAGAAGACGATCCGCTCACTCGTTGGTTATGCCAAGCAAGTGAAGCGCTCCATCTTCCTCGGACTGACATTACTCTTTTTAGCGGTCGGTGCAGAACTTGCCGGGCCGTATATCGCCAAAATCATTATCGATGAGCATATCGTCGCCATCGAACGTGACTGGGTTCAAGTCGAATCCGGCGGTAGTGTTTCCTTTAATGGAGATTCTTATGAGAAAGAAACGAGACTAGATGGCCAAGAGGTGATTCAGCCGGTCTCGATCGTACAAACGACCGATGGTTACTATCTCGTACCTGATGCGGTTATAAGCGGAGGCGTTCGTGAAGTCGAAGGCGACGTGCTGACGATTTCAAGAGGAGACGAAACGGCGACATATGACAATATTGCCGCGCTCTCGTCGACCGACGTATTCCAGTTCTATCAGACGGATTTACGAGCTGTCCTTCTCTTATCGGGATTGTACGTCGTCCTGTTACTATTTGCGGCCGGATTGAACTGGGGACAACAGATGCTCCTACAACGATCAGCGCATAAAATCGTAAAGACGATGCGTCTTGATGTGATGAAGCATCTTCAAACGATTCCGGTACGTTATTTTGACCAGACACCAATCGGGAAGATTGTCAGTCGTGTCACGAATGATACAGAGACGATTCGCGACCTGTATTTAGGAGTGCTCGCTCGTGTCTTCCAAAGTGTCGTCATGATGATTGGGGTACTCATTGCGATGTTCTTCCTAGACGTGCGTCTAGGGCTCGTCTCGCTCATTATCATCCCGGTCGTCATCGTCTGGATCAAGTTGTTCCAACGTTTCTCGACAAAAAATAACTTCCGTGTCCGCGCACTCGTCGCGGATATGAACGCGCAGTTGAACGAGAGCATTCAAACGATGCCAATCATTCAATCATACGTCCGCGAAAATCTCGTTTATGACGAGTTCAATGAGAAGAACAGCGACAACTTCCAAACGAGACGAAAGTTGTTGAAATTGGATGCGTTGATGAGCCACAATCTCGTCAACTTCTTCCGAAACATGGCGCTCGCCTTGCTCATCTGGTTTGTCGGGGCACAAACGCTTGGTACGGGAAGTGTCTTAACACTCGGGATTCTGTACGCGTATATCGACTATGTTTCGCGGATCTTTGAGCCGGTGACACAGATCATGAACCAATTGTCACCACTCCAACAAGCGCTTGTCTCGGCCGACCGGATGTTCCAACTGCTCGACGAGAAAGGGGAACCGGTCTCATCAGAACGTCTTCCACGCTTTAAAGGGGATGTCGTCTTTGATGACGTGACCTTCAGTTATGAAGCAGGGAAACCGGTGTTGCAACAGATTGAACTACACGCCGCTCCTGGTGAGACGGTCGCACTCGTTGGGCATACCGGAAGCGGGAAGAGTTCAATCATGAACTTGCTCATGCGTTTCTATGACCCCTCGGCCGGAGTCCTTCGAATCGATGGCATGGACGTGACTAAACTACCGACGCAGGCGGTACGAGACCATCTCGGGATCGTCTTACAAGACCCGTTCCTATTCACTGGAACGATTCGGACGAACGTCACGCTTGGAGATGAGACGATTACGGACGAACAGGTATGGAAAGCACTCACAGCCGTCGGGGCAGACCGCTTCGTGAAGCAGCTACCGCAAGGCATCGATGAGCCGGTGATCGAGCGTGGAGCTTCACTCTCGAGTGGAGAACGACAGCTGGTCAGTTTCGCACGCGCCCTCGTCTTTGACCCGGCCATCCTCGTCCTCGATGAAGCGACAGCGAGCGTCGACTCGGAGACGGAGGCATTGATTCAGGACGCGCTCAAGACACTCACGTACGGTCGGACGACATTTGTCATCGCGCACCGACTCTCGACGATTCGGGAAGCGGACCAGATTCTCGTTCTCGACCACGGGCGAATCATTGAGCGAGGCAATCACCAGTCACTCATCGAGTATGGTGGTGTCTACGCCCGAATGCATGAATTACAGAGTAAACAACAAGCCATCAGTTAAGGAGGTCACATGGAAATCAAGGGGAAATATAACCGCGCCAAAGTGTTTAACGAACGAATCGATGATATGACGCGGAATCAAATTGAAACATTGCTCGACCAACCGTTCACACAAGGGGCATCGATTCGGATCATGCCGGACATGCATGCGGGGAAAGGATCGGTCGTTGGAACGACGATGACGATTCAAGACAAAGTCGTGCCAAACCTGGTCGGTGTCGATTTAGGGTGTGGGATGCTTTGTACGGAGATCAAAGCCAAGCGGATCGATTTTCAACGACTCGATGACCTCATTCGTGAACTCGTACCGAGCGGGATGAACATTCGGGAGAAGGTTCATCCATACGCATCTGAACTTCCATTAGAAGAGGTGCGAGCGCCGTATAAACTCGACCGAGCCTTGCGCTCGGTCGGGTCGCTCGGCTCGGGGAACCACTTTATTGAAGTGAACCGAGATGACTCGGGACGTACGTTTCTTGTCATTCATTCCGGTTCGCGCCATCTTGGGGTGCAGATTGCCGATCACTATCAGGAGCGAGCGATTCAACACATGATGGAAACACATGATGTAAAAGAAGAAATTGAGCGTTTGAAAGCCTTAGGTCGACAACAAGAAATCTCGGCTTATCTGGAAACAGAGCGTGCGTCACGGAAACCATTTCGAGACCTGGCTTATGTGGAGGGAGCGGATATGGACGATTACATGCATGACGTGCGCATCGCTCAACAATACGCGGCGGCGAACCGTCGTGCGATGACTGATGTAATCGTCGAAGCGATGAATTGGAACATCGTCGATCAATTCGACACCGTCCATAACTATATCGATCATGATGCGATGATCCTGCGAAAAGGGGCCATCTCCGCTCAAGAAGGAGAGCGAGTCATCATTCCGATGAACATGCGAGACGGTTCGCTCATCTGTACGGGGAAAGGGAATCCAGACTGGAACTTCTCGGGTCCACACGGCGCAGGTCGGATCATGTCTCGGTCGGCCGCGCGGAAACGCGTCGATTTCAAAGAATTCAAACGTTCGATGGAAGGTGTCTGGTCGACATCAGTTCGCCCATCGACAATCGATGAATCACCATTTGTGTATAAGTCGATGAAAGAAATTGTTCGTTATATCGAACCGGCCGTTCAAATCGATCAAATCATCAAGCCACTTTACAACTTCAAGGCGAACTGAGTCACGTACTCAGTCTCGTCTTTTTCTTTTTTCGTAAAATCTGATACGCTTACATCGAGGTGAACGATATGGAAAAGCGGTTAAGTGACTTATCGAAATATGAGTTAGAGCAAGAGATTCAAGCATTACATGAACGGAAACGAAAGGCTGAACAGATGGGCATGGTCAGCGAAATTGAAGTCGTCCTTCGACGGATTGCGATTGCCGAAAGCTATTTGATTGACCCATCATCGTTTCGTCCAGGTGAAACATATGTCGTCAATTACAATGACCGTCCGTTTCGCTTGAAATTCGTCAACGGCGTCATGGGCTGGGGGACGTTTGAAGGCGAGATGACAGAACGGGCCATCCCGCTCTCAGAATTGTCGGAGGTGAAGCGATGAACCGGAACGAACAATATGAACGGCTTGCGGTCATTCTAAAAGAGAAAAATGACGTCTTGAACGATTCAGAAGCGGTGACGTGGGTCGAAGTGTTATGGGAAGATTTTGAGACCTCACTTGCCAAGGCGGGCGAACCGTATCCGGGAGAGGCAAAGGCTTTCCAATACGTCATTCAACAGATCGATGCATATGGGGCACAGCTCCATTTGTTCCAAACGAAAAACGAAAAGTTCAAGCATTTGATGTCTAAACGGAACTTACACTGAGTCACGTCCTTGGGGCGTGACTTTTTTATTGCAATTCTTCAACAATTCGTTATAATGAAGGTCGCTAATAGTTTGTTTTAAAGTATAGTATAAATAAACTTTCTTTAGTTGAACTCATGTTTCACTAAACAAGAAGGAGGCGTTCAGTCGTTGGAAGTAGGTCAAAACATTAAGCGGCTCCGGATCAAAAAAGGGTTGACCCAAGAGGAGCTGGCGGAACGTACCGATTTGAGTAAAGGCTATATTTCTCAAATCGAGCGGGATTTAAGCTCTCCCTCACTAGAAACGTTATTCGATTTATTGAATGTCCTCGGGAGTTCCCCGAAAGAGTTTTTTGATGAAGACTTGAATCAAAAAGTGGTGTACACCGTTGACGATCGCACCATCTATACGGATGAAGAACGCAAATATCGGACAGAATGGCTCATCCCGGAATCGAATGAAAAAGAGATGGAGCCCATCCTTGTCACATTTTTCAAACATGGAGAGTTCAAACAATATGAGCCTTCGCGTTCGGAGACGCTCGTATACGTCTTGTCCGGCAAAATCGCCTTGAAATTAGGGAACCACACATATTTTGCCAAGACAGGGGAAACCCTTTATTATGTCGCCTCGGATTCGCATCAACTCGTCAACGACAACGACGGGGAGAGCGAATGTCTCATCGTCGCGACCCATTCATATTTATAAGTCAACAGAGGAGGAAACAGCATGAATGCAGAGACAATTATTCGCTTTGACCACGTGTCAAAGCGTTACGACGACACAGTCGTCCTTGAAGATATTAGTTTTGAGATTGAGCGTGGGAAGTTTTATACGCTTCTCGGTCCATCGGGATGTGGGAAGACGACGATTTTGCGTCTCATCGCCGGATTTACCGATGCGACCGAAGGAGGTATTCACTTCAGCGGGAAACGAATCAACGATGTGCCGGCTAATAAACGACAAGTGAATACCGTGTTCCAAGATTATGCGCTGTTTCCTCATTTAAACGTATTTGAGAATGTGGCATTCGGTCTCCGGATTAAAAAATTGAAAGAAGCAGATGTGAAAGCGAAAGTGGAGCAGGCTCTCAAGTTTGTTAACTTAGAAGGATACGGCTCGCGCGAAATCGATGAGATGTCAGGTGGACAGCGCCAACGTGTCGCCATCGCCCGCGCAATCGTAAATGAGCCGGAGGTCATTCTCCTTGATGAACCGCTCTCTGCCTTAGACTTGAAACTTCGTACGGAGATGCAATATGAACTTCGTGAGTTACAGCAACGTCTTGGCATTACCTTTATTTTCGTCACACACGACCAAGAAGAGGCGCTCGCCATGTCGGATGAGATTTTCGTCATGAACAACGGGAAAATTGTTCAGAGTGGGACACCGACTGATATTTATGATGAACCGATCAACCGTTTCGTTGCAGACTTTATCGGTGAATCCAATATCGTGCCGGGTGTCATGCCGGAAGACAATGTCGTCACGTTTGCTGGTAAAACGTTTGACTGTGTTGACCAAGGATTTGACCGCAATGAAAAAGTTGAGGTCATCATTCGTCCGGAAGACTTAGAGATGACATCGGTCGATGCAGCGAAACTCGTTGTCGACGTCGATTCTCAATTGTTCCGAGGTGTCCACTACGAGATTTGCTGTTATGACCAAGAAGGAAACGAATGGCTCGTCCACTCGACGAAGAAATCAATCGTCGGATCAAAAATCGGATTGACGTTTGACGAAGAAGCGATTCACGTCATGCGACTAGGTGAAACAGAAGAAGAATTTGACCGTCGTCTCGAATCCTACGAGGAGGTCCCTCATGAATCAAACTAATCAGACCGCAAAGACGGTATATTTGACGACCTATTGGATTTGGATCGCCTTGTTCGTCATCGCACCACTCGTCCTCGTCGTCTATTATTCCTTTTTTGATATCGATGGGAATTTGAGTTTAGAAAACTATCAGACGTTCTTCACGTCGACGTATTTGTCGATGACGCTCTCGTCGTTCTGGTATGCGTTTCTCATTACGTTCTTCTCGTTACTCGTCGGGTATCCGACGGCATACTTGTTGACGAAGACGAAGCATAAACAGCTTTGGCTCTTACTCATCTTGCTGCCGTCATGGATTAACTTGTTGTTAAAGGCGTATGCGTTCCTTGGAATTTTTGGGACGTACGGGATTACGAATCAATTTTTAGAAGCCATCGGTATTGGGACGAAACAGATTCTATTCACCGATTTCAGTTTTGTCTTCGTTTCGGTATACATCTTCATCCCGTTCATGATTTTGCCGATTTACAACGCCATTGAGAAGTTACCGCCGTCACTCGTCTACGCATCCCGTGATCTAGGTGCATCGAACTGGACGACGTTCCGACGTGTCATCTTCCCGTTGACGCTTGACGGTGTCAAATCGGGGATTCAAATCGTCTTTATTCCGGCATTATCACTCTTCATGATCACCCGACTCATCGCCGGGAACCGAGTCATCACACTCGGTACAGCGATTGAACAACAATTCCTTGTCACGCAAAACTGGGGGATGGGCTCGACGATTGCCGTCTTCCTCATCTTGGCGATGGTTCTCGTCATGGTCATCACGCGTGACTGGGGTGCGAAAGGAGCGGTTCGTCGATGAAACGTAAACGATTCAAATTATCAAACTTATACTTGGCGGCCGTCTTCTTCATCTTATATGCGCCAATCCTATATTTGGTATTCTACTCGTTCAACAGTGGCGGAACGATGAGTAACTTTGAAGGGTTCACCCTCGAATGGTACAAGTCGCTCTTCACAGATACGAGACTTCTCGTCATCGTCTTGAATACGATCGTCATCGCGCTGCTCTCGGCGACGATTTCGACCGTGCTCGGTGTCATCGGGGCACTCGCCATCTATACGGCGAAACAAAAGTATACGAAGACGTCGCTTTTATCATTGAACAACGTCTTGATCGTGAGCCCGGACGTCATCATCGGGGCGTCTTTCTTGATCCTCTTCACGATGCTAGGGATTCAGTTAGGCTTTTATTCGGTCCTTTTGTCGCACATCGCCTTCTCGGTTCCGATTGTCGTCATCTTGGTGTTACCAAAACTCCAAGAGATGAGTCCGACGTTGATTGATGCGTCGCGTGACCTAGGGGCCAGTACGTGGGACGTATTGACGAAAGTCATTCTGCCATATATCACGCCGGGGGTATTTGCCGGTTTCTTCACGGCACTCACCTATTCGTTAGATGACTTTGCTGTCACATTCTTTGTGACAGGGAACGGCTTCACGACGCTCGCCGTAGAAGTCTATTCGCGGGCACGTCAAGGTATCTCGCTTGAAATCAATGCGTTGTCTGCGATTCTGTTCCTCTTCACGCTCATCCTTGTCATCGGATATTATGTGTTAGCGCAACGAGGGTCAAAGGAGGTTAGACGATGAAAAAACTAGTCATCATGTTGGCTGTGCCATTGATTGTCAGCTTCGGTCTCCTTCTTTGGATTCAGCAACTGAATGCTGCGCAAGGATTCGGCGGCGACAACACACTGGTCGTCTACAACTGGGGAGACTATATCGATGAAGAATTGATTGGTGAGTTCGAAGAGCAGAGCGGGTTGAAGGTCGTTTATCAAACGTTCGACTCGAACGAAGCGATGCTCACGAAAATTGAGCAAGGCGGGACGGCCTTTGATGTCGCCGTTCCATCCGATTATGCGATCAGTAAGATGAGAGAGGAGAATCTTCTTCTCCCAATCGATTACGATAAACTCGAAAACTTTGATAATATCGATCCGCGCTTCCTCGATAAATCGTTCGACCCGGGTAACAAGTACTCGGTTCCTTATTTCTGGGGCACGGTCGGGATCGTCTACAATCCTGAACTAGTCGATGGTGAGATCACTTCATGGAACGACCTGTGGGAAATGCCGCTCGAGAACGACATTCTCCTTGCGGACGGGACACGTGAAGTGATGGGCTTCGGCCTGAACTCGCTTGGTTACTCCCTCAATACGACGAATAAAGATGAGTTGATTGAGGCGGAGCAAAAGTTGGAAACGCTTTGGCCGAACATCAAAGCCATCGTCGGAGACGAAATCAAAATGCTGATGGCGAACCGTGAAGCAGCGGCAGCCGTCGTCTGGTCCGGAGATGCGTCGGAAATCATGTATGAGAACGAAGAACTGACGTATGTCATTCCGGAAGAAGGCACGAATCTCTGGTTTGATAACCTCGTCATCCCAAGTACGGCACAAAACGTGGACGGGGCACATCAGTTCATCGACTTTATGTTAGATGCTGAGATTGCGGCACGTAACACGGATTATGTCGGATACTCGACACCGAACGAAGCGGCTCTCGAATTCTTGGATGAAGAAGTCACATCGGATGAACGGTTCTACCCGTCTCGTGAAGTGACGCAGGACCTTGAAGTGTATGAAAACCTAGGGAAGCGCATGAACGCTTACTATAACGAATTGTATTTACGCTTTAAAATGCAGAGTAAATGACGAAACATCCCCGCGCTCATCATGAGTACGGGGATGTTTGTTTACTGCTTGATCGTCGACTTGATGTCTTCGATATGTTTCAAAGCGACAGTCGTGTCGACTTGTGTGAAGGAGCGTAAGATTTCGTATAGTCGGACTTGCTCATCAAGATCGAATACAAAGTCCTGATAGGTGATCAGCTCTTTGATCCATTTTTGGCGATTGAGCACAGGGACCTCGGTAGATTCAATTTTTTTGAGCGTCGAACGATTGCTGAACACGATCCATGAGTGGAGATGGATTCGGTCCACTCCAAGCACTTGCTCGATGGCTTTGAGATGCAATTCATTTTGCTTGATTGGATTGAAGAAGCGGTGTTTTTTACGGCGGGGGAGTGTCTGCGTCCAGTATTGGTCACGTGCCCGACCGAATATCCAACCGCTATAGTTTTTGGACTCGATGACATGTACCCCGGATTGGTTGATTAAAATGACATCGATCTCAGTGGTTCGATCTTTTTTAGAAGGATGGGGGAGATACAGGTTTGTCAGAATCAACGGTTGAAAGAACTTTGACTCAATCTCCGCCACACATAAGTATTCTCCGAATAGACCGGTGTCTTGGACCACTTTGAAGTAAGAATGTCGAGTTTGTTGAGAATACTGACTGTTTTGATAACGTTTGACCTTGTAGAGGATGATAAGTGTGAGGACGAGAAAAATGGGTGCGAATAGACTGATTAAGGTAATTAAAATACCTTCGAACAATTCTGTTAGTAGTGAAGCCATCGAATCCCTCCCTTTGTATCCACTATACAAGAAGCAAGATGATTCATATGTATATTTTTTACAATTAAGGATAATCGTTTTTTTACATCATAAAGGACCCATCGAAATGGGTCCTTTTGCTTATGTTTCATGCTTCAGCGCCTCACGCTCTTCTTCTGTAAAGACTCGAGAACGTCCTAAAAAACGTTTCCCTTCGACACCTTCAAGCGAGAACATACCACCTCGACCATCGACGACATCGATGATCAGTTGTGTATGTTTCCAATAATCATATTGTTTCTCATGGATATAAAATGGCGTCTCGCCGATTTCACCGAGAAGAACATCGTGGTCGCCCACCATGAACTCGTCACGTGGGAAACACATGGGAGAGCTCCCGTCACAACATCCTCCTGACTGATGAAAGAGGAGGGGACCGTGTTTTGATTTGAGACGTTCGATGAGTTCGAGCGCGGCGGGGGTGGCCTCGACTCGTCTCACCATCTTAGAAGAACCCGAGCTTTTGTTCGCTGTAGCTGACGAGCATGTTTTTCGTACGTTGATAGTGACCGAGCATCATCTTATGGTTCTCACGACCGATTCCGGACATTTTGTAACCACCGAATGCAGCATGTGCCGGATAGGAGTGGTAACAGTTGATCCAGACACGTCCTGCTTGAATTTCACGACCGAAGCGGTATGCACGGTTCATGTCTCGTGTCCACACGCCTGCCCCGAGTCCGTAAAGGGTATCGTTCGCGATGGCGAGTGCTTCCGCATCATCTTTGAATGTCGTCACGGATAAGACCGGTCCAAAAATCTCTTCTTGGAAGATTCGCATCTTGTTATGACCTTTGAAGATGGTCGGTTGAATGTAATACCCGTCCGCGAGCTCTCCGTCCATCATGTTGCGCTCTCCACCGATTAGACACTCTGCGCCCTCTTCTTTCCCGATTTGGAGATAAGACAGGATTTTTTCCATCTGTTCGTTCGACGCTTGTGCACCCATCATGACATCGGCATCGAGTGGGTTGCCGAGCTTGATTGCTTTGACGCGTTCTAGCACGCGTTCCATGAACTTGTCGTAAATCGACTCTTGAATCAAGGCGCGAGATGGGCACGTACAGACTTCCCCTTGGTTCAAGGCAAACATGACAAGACCTTCGATTGCTTTGTCGAAGAAATCGTCATCCGCTTCCATGATGTCGGCAAAGAAGATGTTTGGTGACTTCCCACCGAGCTCAAGCGTGACAGGGATGATGTTTTGAGAAGCGTACTGCATAATGAGGCGGCCCGTCGTCGTCTCACCGGTGAAGGCGACTTTATCGACACGGTCACTCGATGCGAGTGGTTTTCCTGCTTCGAGACCGAAACCGTTCACGATATTGATGACGCCAGGTGGTAATAAATCTTCGATGAGTTCCATGAGAACCATGATTGAAGAAGGGGTTTGTTCTGCCGGCTTTAAGACGACACAGTTTCCGGCAGCGAGTGCCGGCGCGAGTTTCCAGACCGCCATCAAAATCGGGAAGTTCCACGGAATGATTTGAGCGACGACACCGAGTGGCTCATGGAAATGATAGGCGACCGTATCATGGTCGAGTTCACTGATGCCACCTTCTTGTGAGCGGATGACCCCTGCGAAGTAACGGAAGTGGTCGATGGCGAGCGGAAGGTCAGCGTTGAGCGTTTCCCGAACTGCCTTCCCATTTTCCCATGTTTCCGCATAGGCGAGCATTTCAAGGTTCTCTTCCATGCGGTCTGCAATTTTATTCAAGATGACAGAACGTTCCGTGACAGACGTTTTGCCCCAATCCTCTTTGGCTGCATGAGCGGCATCCAAAGCAAGTTCAATATCCTCTTTCGTTGAGCGGGCGACTTCACATAATACTTTCCCATTTACAGGAGATGTGTTTTCAAAGTATTCTCCACCAGCCGGTGCGGTCCACTTTCCGTTAATGTAGTTCTCATAACGGTCTTTAAACTGTACTTTCGTTCCTGCTGAGTTCGGTACTTCATAAATCATGATCGTTCCTCCCTTTTCATACGAGATAGAGGAGTTATGTATGCGCTTACATTTTTCAGTAAGCGAACGACTCCCTTTTTTCATCGTAACGGTATGATGTGATAAAAGTCAAAATTTTTCGACAATAATTTGTCAATCTTTTGTAAAAACGTTTTGAACTCAAGATTTGTGGAAATGACTAGATTGTACACATTAATTTATCCATAAGGAGTGAGTCACGATGGCTAAGACATATCAAATTGACCCGGCGCATAGTTCGATCACGTTCACGGTCAAGCACATGATGATTTCCAAGGTGAAGGGCGAATTCGAAGAATTTGATATTAAGGCGAACGGTGAGCCGAGCGATCTAGCGAATGCGAGTGTGAAAGTGACGATTCAGGCAGCATCGATTGACACCAATAACACAGATCGGGATAACCACCTTCGTTCAGGCGATTTCTTCAATGCCGAGGAACATCCGCATCTCGTCTTTCATTCAACTTCTTTCCGTTCAAAAGGGGGCGGAGAATTCGAAGTGACAGGGGATTTAACGATTCGAGGAACGACTCGGGAAGAGACGTTCGAAGTGGAGTATGAAGGGAGCGCCAAAGACCCATGGGGCAACACGAAACACGCCTTCTCCGGAGAAGGGTCGCTCAACCGTGAGGACTATGGATTAACGTGGAACCAAGCGCTTGAGGCGGGTGGTGTCCTCGTCGATAAGAAAGTCAAATTCGAGTTCGAGCTCCAATTCACTGAATCGGAGGCATAAGAAAAGTCGCTCAGGTGAGCGACTTTTTATTGTTCGTATACCAATTTTTTCTGAAGACTGTCTTCGCTAAACACCCAACCTGTAAAGGATGACAACACGTCATTCGTCTGCTCGTCGACGATGACGACGGCAACGAACGGATACATGTTTTTAGAGAAATAACGCAAGTTTGTAAAGCGGTATTCGATCATCCCGTTATGACGTGTCACGGTGTACGTGTGAATTTTAGAAAACTCGAGGAACGCCTGTAAGTCTGCATTTTTCCGAGCCTCTACGAAATGGAGATCTTCTTCTCCTGGCATCGGTTTGTCGCGGAAGCGACCACATTCGATGACTTTGCCTTTTTTTACTTTTACGGCTCCGAGACCATCACGGAAACGGACAGCGACATGCCAGTCATCCCAACCGATTCCTGGAGAGATGAACAATTCATGTGCCCCTGCAAAGTGTCTCGCCACGGTAGCGAGCGCGCGGTTACGTAATTTAAACTGAATGGCATAGTAACTGATGACAAGCGCAATGAGCAGTGCAAAAATAGGGACAGTCGCACCCGTTATCATCCATAATGCATATGCACCGTAATAAGCGGAGAACAAGTACGGATCAAATGTCCCGATTACGCCCCAGCCGATCCATTTTTTCGAAAAAGGTTGTAGCGCTTGCGTCCCATAGGCATTAAATAAGTCGACCGTGACATGAAGCAACACGGCGATTTGTGCCATGACCCATAGGGAGGCAGGATTGACACCGAGGACCGTCCCGATGACAGCGCTGACGATGATTGGCCAAGCGAGAAGCGCGGTGATTCCATGTGAACGACCACGATGCTGGCGTAAATACGTACTATTTCCTTTTAACTTAAAGACGGTGTCGAAGTCTGGTGCGTGCGAGCCAACGAGAGCCGTGGCTGTCATCGCTAAAAAAAGTTGTGCATCACCTGACACTTCCGGGCTGAGCGTCGCGATGGCACTTAAACCAAGTCCCATACCAATGTGTGTCGCAGTATCCAATGTGCGTCAGCACCTCCATCAATAATGAAAGAATTACGTCATCTATTCTTATTTATCATACAATATTTTTAAAACGAGGGGAAACACAATGCTTAATCTTGATAAATTGTTCACAAATTATAATATTCACCATTTCAACGAGGAACTCGTCACGTGGTTTAATCGCGAAAAGCGTGATTTACCTTGGCGTCATGCGAAAAATCCTTACCGTGTGTGGGTAAGTGAAGTGATGTTGCAACAGACACGAGTCGATACGGTCATCCCATATTACAACCGGTTCATGGAACGCTTTCCGACGCTCGAAGATCTCGCAGCTGCTGACACGGATGAGGTCGTAAAGTATTGGGAAGGGCTAGGGTACTATTCTCGCGTCCGGAACTTACACGAAGCGGTCAAAGAAGTCGCTTCTGTTTACGAGGGGATTGTCCCGGAGGAGAAGGAACGTTTCGAGAAACTGAAAGGGGTCGGACCATATACGACGGGAGCCGTACTATCGATTGCCTACAATCAACCGGAACCGGCTGTGGATGGAAACGTCATGCGCGTCATGTCCCGTCAATTCGGGATCTATGACGACATCGCACTGCCGAAGACACGCAAAATCTTCGAACAAGTCGTTCGTCGATTGATGGACCCGACTCACGCATCCGATTTTAACGAGGGCGTGATGGAGTTGGGTGCTACGGTCTGCACACCGAAAAATCCGATGTGCTCGCTCTGTCCCGTGCAAGACACTTGTTATGCATATGCGCATCATGTACAAGATGAGCTACCGGTCAAAACGAAGAAGGGAGCAGCACGTGTCGAAATGTATGACGCGCTATGCATCGAGAAAGACAGAAAAATCGCATATGAACAACGACCGGACAAAGGATTGCTCGCTGGGATGTGGCAATATCCGCTTATGGATCGAGGAACGGGGGAACAACTTAACGGAACGTATCTCGGGCAAGTGAAGCATGTCTTCTCTCATATCGTTTGGTATATCGATTTATATCGTGTCGATACGCTTCCGACGGATGACGTCGTCTGGCTAGACGCTTCGGAACGCGAGGTGAAGACGGTTTCTGTTGCTCAACAAAAATTAGAACGATTGGCAGGTGGCGAACGTGAGACGATTTGATGTAGAGTCGACATATGATACGACGGTCGATTCGCTTTGGGATTTGTTACAGGATGCCTCGCTTTTGACGAAACTGACGAAGTTTCCTAAAGTACGCTTAGTGGGGGACGGCGCCTCGGTCGAAGGGAATGAAGTGAAGTTGTTCGTTGGGGTCGGTCCGGTGGAACTGCCGTGGAACAGTGCCATCACCGTTGTGGGAAACCAGGCATTCTGCGATCAAGGAAAGACGTTACCGTTTCCGTTCAAGCGGTTCACACATGTGCACCGGGTCGAGTCGCGTGATGGCAAGGCGGTCATGATCGACGAAGTGACATTCGATAGCTATGTTCCGAACATACTCGTCGAGTATTTCGTGCTTCGTCCGATGTTCCAAGAACGGACGCGGGCCTTCCAAAAAACACTAAATTCATGAAAATAAGAGATTTCCTTTTTCATTGGTTCTGAAAGTCGCTATAATTAAATATGAGAATTGTATAGCATCATAGCGGAAAGGAGGAGCTTATGAGCTTATTTCCCAAAGCAGGTAGCAAAATCGAGATACAGAGCTACAAGCACAACGGAACTTTGCATCGCGTTTGGGAAGAAACGCTCGTCCTTCAGTCGTCAAAAACGGATATGATCGGATTCAATGATCGCATCATGGTCAGCGAGTCAGACGGTCGGCAATGGAGAACGCGAGAGCCGGCAATTTGCTACTTTTCATCTGAGTATTGGTTCAATGTCATCTGTATGATTCGCGAAGACGGGATTTACTACTACTGTAATCTAGGTTCGCCGACTACATTTGATGGGGATGAACGTGCCATCAAATATATCGATTACGATTTGGACATCAAGGTGTTCCCGGATATGTCGTACACGATTTTAGATGAAGATGAATATGAGCGGCATCGTCGCGAGATGAATTATCCGAAAGCGATTGATCGAATCTTGAAGCAGAACGTGCAAGAACTGATCAACTGGATTCGAGGACGGAAAGGGCCGTTCAACCCAACATTCGTCGATGAATGGTATCGCGAATACGAAGCACGTTACCGGAGATGATTCCTCATCTCCGCTTTTTTTCTTAAGTCAGGAGGCATTATGGGTAGTATTAAACGTTATTTGCAGTTTGTTCGTCCGTATAAGAAACAAATTGCCCTTACCATTTTCGTCGGGATTTTGAAGTTTTCCATCCCGCTCGGATTACCGTTACTTTATAAATATGTCATCGATAACTATTTGACGGACGACGCGCCGAGGCAGGACTACACGACGCTCGTCTGGTTGTTCAGCATCGTTTTCTTCGTCTTCTTGGTCCTCAAGCCACCGATCGAATACTTGCGTCAATATTTGGCGCAGTGGGCCGCGACGCGTGTCTTGTTCGATGTGCGGAACCGGTTATTCGACCACGTCCAGAAGTTGTCACTCCGCTATTATTCAAACAATAAGACGGGACAAATCATTTCACGGATCATCAACGACGTCGAACAGACGAAAGACTTCGTCATCACCGGTCTGATGAATATTTGGCTCGACATGGTCACCATTCTTATCGCCATCGGGATCATGTATACGATTGACCCGCAACTCACGCTGATTGCGATTTTACCACTTCCGTTTTATGCGATCGCAGTCCGCTATTTCTATGGACGGTTGCGTCGTTTGACGCGTGAACGGTCGGCGGCACTCGCTGACCTACAAGGTCATTTGACAGAGCGCGTCAACGGGATGGCGGTCATTCGGAGTTTTGCGCTAGAGCCATATGAGAACAAGGCGTTCGAACAACAGAACGGTGGCTTCTTGAACGCGGCACTCAAACATACGAGTTGGAACGCCAAGACGTATGTCGTCGTATCGACCATCACCGACATCGCGCCGATCCTCATCTTCACGACGGCATCGTGGCTCGTCATTCAAGAAGCGGTATCGCTCGGGACGCTCGTCGCGTTCATCGCGTATATCGACCGACTCTATGCGCCGCTCGGTCGTCTCGTCAACTCGGCGACGACACTCACGCAGTCGGTCGCTTCGATGGACCGTGTCTTTGAGTTTTTGGATGAAACATATGATATCGAAGAGAAACCGAACGGGTTCGTCCCGTTGTCGACAGCAGGTAAAATCGACCTTGAGCATGTGAGCTTTTCGTATGAACAGGACGGGGCACGAGCGTTGAACGATGTGAACCTTCAAATCCGCTCTGGTGAACGCGTGGCGTTTGTCGGAATGTCCGGTGGAGGGAAGTCGACACTCGTCAGTTTGATTCCGCGTTTCTATGACGTGACGGATGGAAGCATCAAAATCGACGGCGTCGATGTGCGTGATTTCAAATTACGTGCACTTCGTGATCAAATCGGAATGGTCATGCAGGATTCGGTCCTCTTCAGCGAATCGGTCGCCATGAATATTCGGATGGGGAAACCGGATGCGACGGATGAAGAAGTCATCGCGGCGGCCAAGGCGGCGAACGCCCATGAGTTTATCTCGAAATTACAGGACGGGTATGCGACACCGGTCGGGGAGAAAGGTGTCAAACTGTCTGGTGGACAGAAGCAACGGCTTGCGATTGCACGTGTCTTTTTGAAGAATCCACCAATCTTGATTTTAGACGAGGCGACGAGTGCGCTTGATTTAGAAAGTGAAGCGATGATTCAAGACTCGTTGGCCCGTCTGACGAAAGGGCGGACGACGTTAATCGTTGCCCACCGTTTGTCGACCATTACGGACGCCGATCAAATCGTCGTCGTGGATAACGGTCAAATCATGGAGACGGGTACGCATGAAGAGCTGATGCGTCGTCGCGGGGCGTATTACGACCTGTATATGATTCAAGATTTAGCCGTAGTTGAATAATGAAAAAAGTCGAGTCCCTATGGGCTCGACTTTTTTAGCGGTCTAAAAATCGTTTACGAACATCTGGTGAAGGGAGTGTGCACACTTCCTTCTTTCCAAATAGACGTGTCCGATATTTGGCGAACAACGTATATCCATGATCACGAATCGGTCTAGGTATGAAACGAATGAGTCGAAGCAGGCGCCAACGGCCATCAAGGTGTTCGGCAATTCGAATCGCAGCGTCTGATTTTAAGTAAGGAACCCCTTCCTCAATATAGACGATGCTGTCGACTGATTCCGGGATCCGGTGTCGTGTTCGGAGCGACTGACCGACCTCGCTTTGGAGCGAAGCAAAGTGAATCGAGGCGTGTCGATCATGACGAATGATGAACTGAACACTGGCATCACAGAAGTTGCAATCGCCATCAAATAAAACAATCGCAGGCAAGTACTTCGCCTCCTTCATCGTACTGTTTTACCGTTTTGTCTTCATGTTAAACGTCAAGCAGCGAGTTGGCGAGCAGGTTGCATCTTGTAGAGCGATACATAATACAAGTAAGCACCGAGGGCACCGAAGACAAACATGTAACCGCTCATCAAGACCGGACCGATGAACGCGCCGACGACAATTCCTGCCGCAGCAACCAACTTGGCTCCATGGAATGTGAGCCCGCCGAACGCAAGGTAGGAAGCCCGGCGTTCAGGATCGAGGAGGTCAACCTGTTTCACTTGCCGAATCGGAGAGTAGAGGAGTTCGCCGATTGTGAAGATGATTGCGAGTGTGGCCAGGACGATAAAGGAGTTCATCGAGGTAATGGCGGCGTATGCTGTGATATATAACGATAAGCCAATGAAAAACACGGTCTTCTCTTTGAAACGTTTGACGAAAGCGGTGACCGCAAACGTGATGGCGACGACGAGCAAGGTGTTCTCTAGTTGCATAAACGCCATCATCCGTACCCCGTCAAAAGGTATCCCGAGAATTTGACGACTTTCGAATGACTCTGCTAAATGGACACCGATGTAGTTCGCCATATGAAACTCGGTCGAATAGACGAGCATACTTCCAAATACGAATGTGATCCAACGGCGGTCACGTAACGCGATTTTGTAGTTTTCGATGACGCCATGAATCGGGTTTGACGGTGTTGAACGATTGCCGGTGTATGTGTCGACCAAATAGCGTTGAAGGACGATGGTGGTCACAGTGAGAATGACCGTCATACCAATGAAGAGGGCAAAACGATGGTCGCGATAGAAGGTACCGCCGAGCATGACGCCTCCGGCGATAGCCAAGTTGACGAGCCAGTAGTCATACACGTAGATGGCTTTTCGATTCGATTCTTCCATGGAGTCGATGACGATTGCCTCAAGTGCCGGATAGTTCAATCCGTTCGAAACGGCATGTCCGAAGTAGAGGATGGCGACGACGAGTGCCCAGTTATTCGATGGGTGAATGGCGATGGTCATCCCAAGAAAACAGATGATTTGAATCACCTGGCCAATTTGTAAGACAACCTTCCGATTGAACCGATCGGAAAAGTACCCACCGAATAGACCGGTCAAGTAACCGACGATAACGAATGAGGTCATGATGATTCCAGCGGGGACTTTCCCCAACTCTTCTGAGAAATAGAGTGCCATGAATGGGAAAATGGCTGATCCGACGATTCGAATACAAAATCCGCAAACGAGTCGTAAACGGACATTTAATGGAAAATCTTTAAATTTCATATGGTGAGCACCTCCTTGGTTCTACTGTAATGGGGGACGGTACATGATAAAAAGAGACACTTTTTTTAAAGATGTCCCCTTTTACAAAAAAAAGAGATGCTCGCGCATCTCCCTCTCTTACAATTGAGCAAACGAGCGGTGGACCGCTTCGATCGTCTCTTCGATATCTTGTTCCGTATGCTCTGTCGTCAAGAACCAGGCCTCATATTTCGATGGAGCCAAGTTCACGCCATTCTCCAGCATCAACTTGAAGAAACGTCCGAACTTCTCACCATCTGACTTTTCCGCACCTTCATAGTCGGTGACGATTTCATCCGTGAAGTAAACGGTGAGTGCCCCCTTCAAGCGGTTGAGCGTGATGGTAATGTCATGCTTTTCTGCCGCCTCGCGGATGCCAGCTTCCAGTTTTGCACCGAGTACGTCTAATTTCTCATAGACACCAGGTTGCTCGAGCACTTCAAGGCAAGCGATTCCTGTCGCCATCGAGGCAGGGTTACCGGCCATCGTGCCGGCTTGATATGCAGGTCCGAGTGGAGCGACCGTCTCCATGATTTCAGCCTTGCCCCCGTAAGCACCGATTGGTAGACCGCCACCGATAATCTTACCGAGCGCTGTCATATCCGGTTCGATGCCATACACTTGTTGGGCACTTCCGTATGTGAAACGGAACGCCGTGATGACCTCATCATAGATGACGAGTGCGCCGTGTTCATGTGTGATGTCATTGACAGCTTGGAGGAAACCTGGCTTCGGTTCGACGATTCCGAAGTTCCCGACAATCGGTTCGACGAGGACACATGCGACCTGGTCTCCCCATTCTTTCATCATCTCGCGATACGCTTCGACGTCGTTGAACGGGACGGTGATGACTTCTTTGGCAGTGGCTTTTGTCACACCTGCAGAGTCCGGAGAACCGAGTGTCGCTGGACCACTACCTGCCGCAATCAGCATGAGATCCGAATGACCGTGATAACAACCGCTGAATTTCACAACGAGTTCACGACCGGTGTAAGCACGGGCGACTCGTACTGTCGTCATGACGGCTTCCGTCCCCGAGTTCGTGAATCGTACTTTATCCATCGAAGGGATGGCTTGTTTTAGTTTCTTCGCAAACTCGACTTCGAGACGATGAGGTGTCCCGTAAAGTAAGCCTTTTAAAGAAGCATTGACGAGCGCTTCATGAATATGGGGATGGGCGTGACCGGTAATGATTGGACCGTACGCTGCCAAATAATCGATGTAGCGATTCCCGTCTACATCATAGAAATAGGCGCCTTCGCCGCGTTCCATATATACAGGAGCACCGCCACCGACCGCTTTGAATGAGCGGGACGGACTGTTGACACCTCCGACGATATGAGTGAGTGCATCTTGGTACAATGCATCAGATGACTGACGAGTTGATGAAGTAGTCATATGTATTGCCTCCTTATTCAAATTCGCACTTATTGTAACATAGCCGTCAACCGCTTAAGCTCAGTGTTTGACGAGTAGTTGAGAAATCAGTACACTATTTATAAAGATTACTATGTAAGAAATAAGTTAATGTTCAAAACTATTTCGCATGAATTTTATAGAAGAAATGAGGGATTGACGTGGGAAGCGAAATGCTTGACCATGCTGTTCAGTCGCTCCGGGAACATGGAGTCAGAATGACGCCTCAGCGCCAGGCCATTTTGGAGTACCTCGTCACGGAGCACAGTCACCCGACTGCGGATGACATTTATAAGGCACTAGCCGCACGGTTTCCGAACATGAGTGTGGCCACTGTATACAACAACTTGCGCGTCTTTAAAGAGGTAGGTCTTGTTCAAGAAATGAACTATGGGGACGCCTCGAGTCGTTTTGACTTTGTGACGTCGAAGCACTATCACATCATCTGTGACACGTGTGGAAAAGTCGTCGACTTTAACTATCCTGTATTAGATGAAATCGAATCGGTTGCATCTCAATTGACTGGATTCAAAGTTGATCGTCACCGTCTTGAAGTGTACGGAACGTGCCCGTCTTGTCAGTCTGAACAATCGCAAACACATTAAAAAACCACATCCGAGCAGTCGGATGTGGTTTTTGTGTTAGTCCGTTTGTTGTGACTGACGTTTGTTGTATTTCTCATCGAACTCTTTACCTTCAAGTGAGCGGTCGATTGTGAGCGGTTCGTCGCAATGCATACATAAGTCGACGCGTCCGAGCATCTTCGTCTCTTTTTCACAGTTCGGACAAGTCACGATGATGGCTTTTGTCGAGGCCATCCCGACGATGAAGTAAAGGGCAGAGCTCGCAAGTACCATGACAAATCCGAGAAGCATGAAAATAATCATGAGCCAGGTGATGGATTTGGCGAGAAGGCCGAGATACATGACCCCGATCCCACCGAAGATAAGAAGTAATGCTATATTACGTGCGCGGTTGATTTTGTTCCCCCGTTTTTTCATGAGTGAATCCCTCCAATAGTCTGTCTCTATCATAGCTCATCTTCAAACGAGTGAGAAGTTCCTGCACTTTTTCGGCAGGAGTTTTTTGAAAAGAGGGCGAAATTGGTTCGTATCGAAAATGACAATCGTCATATATAGTCAACTTGCGATTGGGAGAGAAGGGGTCCAGATGACGATGGAATATGCGACTCGCACCATTTACTCAGAATATGCTGCATTAAAAACGACACTCGGGATTATTGAAGTGAAGAAAAAGCGGGCACGTGATCCGTTGACGGATCAATCGGATCGCCTGCTCATTGTGATTGAAGCAAAACCAGAACCGTTTTGGACGGTGAAACACTATCAGGTCGGTCAAGAAAAAATTGTCCTGCACGTAGTCAGTGACTCGATGATGGATCGGTGGATTGTCTTGAATGAAAATCGGCGAGCCATTCATTGGATTGAAGACGGAATCGTCTTGTTCGAACGAAATGAGTACATTTTAGAGTTACGACAGCGCAACCGTAATTTAACGAATCGGGAACAACGTTTACAACTCTCAATCTCTTTCGCAAAGTTGTTGCGTCGGTTTGAAGACGGACGTTATCTATTTTTAGAAGGGGAGTTCCAAGACGCCTTCACTCAGATTCATCATGCGCTCACTCACCTGGCACGCCTCTCGATTCTTGAGGCGGGGATTCATCCGGAAATCGTATTGTGGGAACAGGTACGAGCCATTGACCTCGAAATTTATAAGCTGCACGATGAATTGGTCGGAGGACAAGAATCGCTTGAACAGCGCATCCACCTTGTCGTCATTGGCATGGAACATTTGATTCAATCGAAAGTGTTGCCGGGGACGTTGTTATTACTTCAGACGATGCAGGAGAAAGGCGGAGCGTGGACGTTCTCAGAATTGATGGAACATCCGAATTTGAATGAGCTCCGTGTCGACCTTGGAAGCATCATTGGTTTTTTAGTGAAAAAAGGGTATGTTCGAACGGTCACGAGACCGACGAAAGGGGTCGGGGTAGAGGCAGTGCTTTATGAGATTGCTTAACTTCCCTTTCATAGGAACAATGAGGAGAAAATCAGTTATATGAAACTATTGAAATTTAGCGTGGGAACCGTCTTTATTTTATTTGTCACGATTGTGATTTCTGTCTTTGTCGCCCTTTTTACGATGGGAGACCCCATCACACTTGGGCGACCGATTATTTGGACGATATGGTATATGGCCGTTCTACTAATCATATGTATGGGACTCTATGATTTTTCGTCCTTTTCAAAACAAAAGATTCGAAAAGTTCTCGGCTGGGGTGCGTTAGTCGGTGCTATCCTCTTCGCTTCTGTGAAAGGATATTATATGTATCAAGATAGTTTGAAGATTGAGGAACGCGGTGTGGAGTTGATGGATTATCAGCCGTTCACGGATTCAGAACAATTGGCGAGACTCGATCACGAGGCTTCGGTGAAGTTTGAGGAAGGTTTGCCGCGATTAGATGGAGCGACAGCGCTCTATCCGATGTACGCTTCATTCGTGGAAGCAGTCTATCCGGACTCGGAAACGTATGATCCATATAATGATCAAACGAGTAAAGTCGTGTCGACGACAACACCGGAAGCGTACAGCCGACTGATGAACGATCAGACCGACTTGATTTTCGTCGCTGGTCCATCTGACCGTCAATTGAAGGTTGCGAAACAAAAAAACGTTTCTTTACATATGACGGCGATTGGAAGGGAAGCATTTGTGTTCTTCGTCCATGAAGATAACCCGGTCGATTCTTTGACGATGGAACAAGTTCGGGGGATTTATTCAGGAGACATTCGGAATTGGGAAGAGGTCGGAGGGGACTCGGAATCCATTCGTGCTTTTCAACGACCGGAGGATAGTGGCAGTCAAACGGCGTTACAAAAGATGATGGGCGAACAAAAGCTCATGGAGGCGCCGGTAGAAGATGTTCCTGAAGGGATGGGTGGAATCATTCAACAAACTTCATCGTATCGGAACCATAAAAATGCGATTGGATTTTCATTTAGATACTATGCGACAGAAATGGTGCATGACCATGAAATCAAGTTACTTCGTATAGATGGAATCGAACCGACCGTTGAAACGATTCAGGATGGATCGTATCCACTGGCTTCTGAATTTTATGCGGTGACTACGGAAGAGAAGGCAGAGCGATATGAAGAATTTCTAAAATGGCTCGAAAGCGAGGATGGGCAGACGTTAGTTGAGAAGACGGGCTATGTCCGTCTCGATTAATACAAAGCAGAAGGTTTACTTTTCATCATGTTGATGGGAAGTAAATCTTTTTTAATTTTTATTGTTTTTTGTATTGACGAAGTGGTAAATAGAGATTATAGTTATAAACGTTGTCACGGCAAAAGATTATTTCAGAAAAACAATTTGTGAAAAAGTTGTTGACGAAAACAATCAAAACGTGATAGATTAATGAAGTCGCCAAGAGCGGCAGACGAACTTTGAAAACTGAACGATGAGGCAAAAATAAGTTTTACAATTTTTGAATGAAGCGCAAGCTTCGTCAATTTAAGAGCTATATCAAATTCTTTGGAGAGTTTGATCCTGGCTCAGGACG